>JAUYJZ010000001.1 GCA_030698465.1 bacterium
TCCCGATAGTCCCCAATTGTGTTTAGAAAAAGGCATTGAAGGATACCCTACCTGGATGATGCAAGACGGTAAAAAGCTAGTAGGCGAGCAGGGGCTTGAGAAGCTTTCTCAAGAAAGCGATTGTGAGCTTTAAAAAAAATAACAACAAAAACCATGGACTATAAAATATCATCTCCTCTCTTGCTACAAGGCATTGCGATTGCTTTTCTTTCGGCCTTCGCCTTTACCCAGGTGTTTGACGTAGATATTGCTCTGAAAAGGGATACGGGAGGAGAGAATAATCAGGATGCCGCAGCAAAAGCAGCCGTTTCTTTAAGCGACCTGGAAGATGCAGTGTTCCCCACAGAAGGCGTTGTGCTGCCAGTTGCCTGGGGAAGCTTGGGGAAGCAGATGGTGGAAGAGGGGGTCATTGACCAAGAAAAATTTGAAGGACTCTACGAGAGAAGGGGAGGATTGAACGAATATGAAAAAGCTCTTTTGTACGGCAAAGATAACGGCACCATAACCATGACGCCGGAGAATTCTGGGGTTCTGCTTAATCTCTTTTGGGCATTTGGTCTTTCAAATAAGAACACAATCTTAGAACAAGGCCCCATGCAAGACCCCAGATACGGGGGAGCAGACCGGTTCGCCTCAACTGGGGGATGGACCCTGGCCAAAGGGGAGACGATGGATCATTACAGCGTTCATGCTTGGGTGTCGCTTACCGAAGAGCAGCAGCTATTGGTAGAACGGGTCTCTCAAGGAATATTTCGCCCTTGTTGTGGCAACTCCACTTTTTTCCCAGATTGCAACCATGGCATGGCAATGCTTGGCTTGCTGGAGTTGATGGCGGCACAAGGAGTAGGGGAAGATGAGATGTACCAGGTTGCCTTACGGGTCAATTCCTACTGGTTTCCAGACACCTATCTCACCATTGCAAAATACTTTGCAGAGCAGGATATTTCTTGGGATAAGGTTTCTCCAAAAGAGGTATTGGGAGCAAACTATTCAAGCGCCCAGGGATTCCAGCGGGTGAGAGCTGCGGTGGAACCCGTGCAGCAGCAGGGAGGAGGAGGTTGTGGTGTGTAGTCCGTACCGTACTTCGTGTGATTGACGCGGCCGCCCCAATCGCAGTATTATAAAGTTGTATGAAACTGCCCATTACCGACGCATTTTTGTGGAAACTTTACAATTGCATTATAGAGATTGAAAAGACCTATGATTTAATTTCGCCACCGCGATCATTTTTTCAGATTCTCTATCCTGATACAGTCCGCTTAAGACGTGAGTATGAAAGGCAGAAAGCGAAAACTGACTTTAGCAAATTTATCCATTATTTGCAGCAAAAAGGATACATTAGAGTAAAGGCGCTTGAAGGAACAAAAGGAATTATTCTTACTCCAAAGGGAGCAGAAAGGGTTCTTTGTGTGAAAAGAAAACTAACAAAAAAGAGAAGGCGAAAAGATGGAAAATGGATTATGGTGATTTTTGACATTCCTGAAAAACGAAAGCCGGCACGGGAGCTTTTGCGAGATGCATTGATAGCTTTGGGATATCAAATGTTTCAGCAGAGTGTTTGGATTTGCCCTTATGATGTGTATGCCGAGACGGAAGAAGCGGTGCGAGAGTATCGGGTTATTCCGTATGTAAAACTATTCCTCATAGAAGAACTCATGTGATTGGAGCGGCCGCCCTAATTGTGTGATACGAAAAAAATACCTATTTTAGTTTTTATGATAATATTATAGTTGTATGGCGAGGCATAATCTCCTTGGAGAAAAGGGGGAGGAAGCGGCAAGGGTATATTTGAAGCGCAACGGATATAAAATTATAGAGCAGAATCGCAGAACAAAACGCGGAGAAGTTGACATTATCGCAAGGTACAAAGAGTGGCTGGTATTTGTTGAGGTACGAGCTAAGAGCGGGCAAGAACTTGGGACGCCCGAAGAAACAATAGATTGGAGAAAAAAGCGAAAACTTGAGCGGAACGCCCAGGCCTATGTATTTTATACAAAGTACAAGGGGCTTTTTCGCATTGATGCGGTTTGTGTTGTGTTTGATGAGCTTGGAGGAGTGTCTCGCCTTACGCATTATGAGAATATTGTTGAAAATCCGCAAAGATAATGCGGATTTTATACTACCGCGATTGGAGTGGCCGCCCCAATCGCGTGATTGGTATACGGAGAATAAAAAGGAGGCGCCTTCAATCAAGAAGACGCCTCTTTCTCTGCTGCTCGCAGAACTTGCCAGAGGAATTCTTCACACTTTGGTCCAGCGGGTGAGAGCTGCGGTGGAACCCGTTCAGCAACAGGGAGGTCCCGGGTGTGGCGTCTAGGGCTTGACCCCGCACATAAATCTTTATGTGCGGGGCTTGACAGGGATACCCCCAGGGGGTATAGTGAAAGTGGGAGAGAAAGGTCGAAGATGCAAAGTAATGTATCTGCGATTATGACCACTAAAAAACACTGTGCTGCTCCTCCAGCCCCTGGAGGCGGAGGATGCTGCTAAGGAGAGGAGGAGAATGGGTGCGATTCACTCTTTCTCCTCTTTTCTGATAGTATAAAAGAGTATGAAGAAAGAAATCAAAAGCAAGGTGACTCGCCGATTGAAAATCATTGAGGGACAGATTAGGGGACTTCAGCGCATGGTAGAAAAGGATGCTTACTGCGTTGATGTCATCAACCAGTCCCTTGCCGTCAAAGAAGCGCTTTCTGGCGTAGAGGATCTTTTGCTAGAGCGGCATTTGGCAACGCATGTTGCAGAGCAGATGCGCTCTGGCAAAAAAGGGAAAGCCGTGAAAGAGATTCTCAGTTTATACAAACTGTCAAAAAAGAAATAGGCCATGAATGCAAAAACACTGAAGATTTGGCTTGTTGCTACTGCCTTTGTGCTGTTTTCCATTATCCTTTTGGGATTTTTTAGTTTACTCACCTCAAGCGAGTTTATTCCTGGCTATTCTTTGGCGTTTTTAGCCGGCATTTCAATGATTGTTTTGCCTTGTACTTTCCCCTTGGTATTTATTATTGTCCCAATGGCGCTTTCCAGGAAACCTGGCAAGGGCATTATGATGGCGCTCTTGTTTGGAGCCGGACTCACACTTACCTTCACAATTTATGGGATAGCTTTAGGATGGCTTGGAGGATTTGTTGAGCTGTATAGGGTAATTGGCTGGATGCTTCTTCTTGGAGGAGTTGCAGCCTTGGTGTTTGGTTTTTCAGAACTCAATCTCATTAGATTTAAATTGCCCTTTCGCCAAACAATTCTACCTACTTCTTTGCAAGGAAAAAATGATTATATCCGCAGCTTCTTTTTAGGATTCTTTCTTGGGAACGCAGGTGTTGGATGCCCCAACCCGGCTTTCTATATACTCTTTGGCTATGTGGCAACGCTTGGCATTCCTACAGTTGGCGCGTCGCTGGGAGCCCTTCATGGGCTTGGAAGGGTTGTACCGCTTCTTTTCTTGGTGGTACTCGCGGTGTTGGGTATTAACGCGATGAACAAACTAAGCCAGTATCAAGACAAAGTAAAGCACTGGGTAGCGTGGTCTCTTATTGGTCTTGGTGCGTTCATCTTTACCTATGGGGCGTTTGGAATGGCGTGGTTTGAGGATTCTATTATTCATCAGGGCTGGAACAGGTTTTTGGAAATTCTAGTTCCAAGAATCGCAGAATCTCCAGCGATTGAATCTTCCTTGAGCATTCCTCCGGGTACAGGCGGCATTATTCCTTGGCTTGTGTTTGCCGGCATTATTGCAGGCACGATTCTTTGGGATGCTTTTCACTCAAGAAAGAATAACTCTGAAAAACAAAATCTATGAAAATCGTTATTATAAGTATTGTTTTGTTGTTATTGCCCGTTGTTTCAGTTTTTGCTCATGAAGGAGAGGAAGAGACAACTAATTTGGCTAAAGCGGATTGGTGGGGGCCTCTTGTGGCCGTTGCCATTATTGCTGGTGCAATTATTATTGCAGGGTTTATTCGCAAAGGGTCGAGTCGGCAGATTATTAACAATAATAACGAGAAGTCAACATGATTAAAGTAACACTTATTCGTCCTCCTGGCTGTGCTCATTGCGCGGCAGTAAAAGAAACACTTGAAAAGATAAGAGGGGAGTATCCCGATTTAACCGTTGAAGAAATTGATATGACAACTCCAGAGGGTCAAGCGCTGGTGCAAAAACATGGAATTCTTTCTAGCCCTGGGATTCTGATAAACGATGAGTTTTTCGCGTTTGGAGGCGCAACAGCAGAGCAATTTAAAAAGAAGTTTGATGAATTAGAGCAAAAATAAAGGTCGGTACTACTGTTTTTCTTTGTTTTATACATGAACACACAAATATTTCGTTTCGCCAATCGGCTAGGCATCTTTCTGGCCCTGCTTTTTGTCATATGCTTTGCTTGGTTCTATATCCGCCCCATAGATCAAGATCTTCATCTGCGGCTTTTCCGGCTCGCTTTCTTTGGATTTTTTGAAATGAACCTTGCCTCGTTTCTCGTGGGAGTCGTGCAAAGCTACCTCTGGGCATATGTTGGAGTAGGACTTTGGCGTCTTGTTAGGCTGCCCTTGGGGAAAGCATAGATAGTATATATCCAGAAACTCACCAAATCTCATGAACTGGTTTAGTATTGGACTCACATTGGATACGTTAGGCAAGGTGTTGCTTGGCATCACCGTACTTATGGTCCATTGGCATGTTTTTAAAGAGCATAGGATAGATGCGGACGTTTTGCGCGCAATGAAGCGGGAGCGTGCACTCGGTATATTGGGGATTCTACTGATTATCGCTGGTTTTATTTTGCAATTGTTATACCACGTGTAAAGGTTGGAAAATAAAAAAATAAAAATTATGAATAACGAAAAACATTATTGTCGTATTAGTGTATTGGGTTTGACCCTCGCTCTAGGTCTCTTTTGGGGAGTCTACTTGTTTGTTTTGGCGCTTCTTGCGGGCTGGGGCATAAGATTTATGTGGATAAGCAAGGAGCTTGTGCAAATTCTTAATTCTGTTTATCCCGGTTATACTGTTGGTTTGACTGGAGCTTTTATCGGTCTTGTTGAGGGTTTTATCTGTGGCGGCATTGGCGGAGCTATTATTGCTTGGCTTCACAATAAGTTTTGTGGTTTAAACAAGTAATCAAGCAGGAATGCAAATATAGTTCATGCAATATGCTTGGCTTATTTGGAGTTTACTGCTTCTGCTCGTATGGCTTGCAGTTTACCTCTCCCTGGAAAGCAAGGAGAGTAAAAAGGAGATGCTTGTGGTGAGCTTATGGACCTCGCTTCTTGGGCTTTCTGAACCCTTATTCGTGCGCGAATACTGGAGCCCGCCCTCACTCTTTGATTTAGCCTTGCGGACTG
>JAUYJZ010000004.1 GCA_030698465.1 bacterium
AAAGATAATGCTGCGTCCCGCCTTCTTTGCTGTGGAGAAAAGATCTCTTACTCTTGAGGAACCAACCCCCACAAACATTTCAATAAATTCTGACCCCGAGGCAGAAAAGAAAGGAACCCCGGCCTCGTTTGCCACGGCCCGGGCCAGCAGGGTCTTTCCGGTGCCCGGGGGGCCCACCAAGAGGACACCTCGAGGAATCTTTGCTCCCATGTGCAGGTACTTTTTGGGGTTTTTCAAGAAGTCCACAACCTCATTGAGTTCTTCCTTTGCTTCTTTTAGTCCCGCAACATCTTTGAAGGTGACGCGTTCCTTGCTTGTTCCATCTGCACCGAACAGTCGCGCTTTTGCCTTGGTAAAGTCAAAGGCTTGGCCAAGACCTGCTTTCGCCTGGCGGAAGATGAGAAAGAAAAAGAAAACAAAGAACAGCAGGGGCAAGAGAATAAAGGACAGTGGCGCCAGCCATGTCATAATCCCCGTCTCCTCCTTGCTCTCAATCTCCACCCCTGCCAAGGACTCTTTTGAAAGACCAAGATTCAGCAGGGTTTCTGTAAGGGCCGCGTCCTGCTCTTTCATCGAGGTTTTCTCAATTCCCTCTTCTTTATACGTGATGGTAAGATCTGCCCCGGTGATGCTTACTCTTTCCACACCTCCTGCTTCAATGTCTAAAACCAACTGGCTTAAGGAGACCATCTCTTTTTGCTCAAAGGGTTTTGCAAACGCAGCAAACAACAAGGAGATCACCAAAAAGATTAAGATGACAAAGAAAAAGTTTTTACCAAGATTTTTCATTGTGGAATCATTCTAGCAGAAATTGAGATAATTTCAATGAGAAAAGAATAAGGCCCCATTGCTGGCTGCAACGGGGCCCTTCTCTTTTTAGAGTTAACGAGGAGTTACGTTCAGTGCCTCCCACTGAAAGGCAGTGGGTCGTGCGCCAGGTTTCTGAACCATGGGCACAATATTGCATTCGCCTCGTTCTCCTCTTTGGAGGTAGCGGAACCCATGTTTTCTGGGCGCCACCTGAGACCAGTGTACGCGAGCCGCCCCCTTGGGTGTTTGGATCGCCCCCAGTCCTTGGGCAAGATTGTACCAGATTACTCGCCACGGCCGCACTTCCTGAGGATTCTCCTCTGGCAGCATGAGGAGCCGTCTTCCTAAAAGACTTCCCAGGAAACTCTTCATCTGGGGCCACTTTTGGAGTTGTGGGCCCACACCGTACAGGATGCCGCCGATTCCCTCTTTAAGGGCGATGTTGACGGTTTCCTGAAAGGTCAGAAAAAAGTTTCCTTGCTGGGAGACCACGGCTGTTTCCCACATGGTAATCTGCTCTGATGTGAGGGAAAGGAGACGAATGTGGTTTTCTGGGTACACCACAAATCCTACGTTACTCCCTTCTTCTTTCCGCAGTCCCATGGAGATACTCGCCCCGCCCCGCTTCACCCGGATACGGCTCACGTTCTTTTTGCCATCCACGTGGACGGGCAAGAGGCCAGACTCTACCATTGTTCTAAGGCCGATGTTTCTGAGTCCGTTTGACCCCATGTTCCCGAGTTTCTGGAACTCAAGAGGGCTGAACTCCCGGGGTTCCTCCCCTGTGATTTCGATCCCGCACAGTCCTGGAATGTGCATTTTGCACCTCCTTGTATGAATTTTTGGAAGTCAACGACTCCCAAGCTGGCTCGTTTATACCACTTTATTCTGAATTTGTCAATCTTCTGTAATGATTCAATTGTAGAACTTACTCTCGGTAAGGTGTGGATAACTTACCGAGAGTAAGGATATAATGGGGATATGGTCTTTATTTTGGCTTTTCTCTTTGGACTATTTCCCTCTTTGATAACTGCCCAGCAGGCAGTTCCGGTGGTGATCAACGAGATTGCCTGGATGGGTTCATCTGTTGAGAAAGTGGATGCAAATCAGCATTGGAGATATGAATGGCTGGAGTTGTATGGGGAACAATCCGCCAATCTTAATGGATGGAGTATTGAGTTGTACCGAGGAGAGGAATTATATTTCCAGATTGCTCTTTCGGGGAGCATTGAGGAGAACGGATATATGTTGATTGGAGCCTCAGACAAGATTCCAGGAGTTACTATGAGCTATGCGAATCTGGGCGGGAAGTTCTTGAATGATGGCATGAAAGTTGTTTTAAAAGATGCTCTTTTGAATATTGTTGACGAGGTGGATGCGAAAAATGGGTGGCCAGCTGGAGAAAATAAAAGTAGGCGTACCATGGAAAGAAAGGAGGACTTGTCCGCCGATGAGGCGGAGTGGCAGACATCAGCTGTATCCGGTGGAACCCCAAAGGCAAAAAATAGCGAAGGATTTAAGGAACCTATCCCCGAAGTTTTTTCTTTTGCAAGCAAAAAAGACCCGGCTGGGTCTTTCTCCAAAGAATCTGTGTTTAGCTTGCCTGTTGGTCTTGCGCTTCTTCTTGCCTTTGGTTCTGGGGCTGGGATTCTGGGATTGCGTCACCTTCTTTCCCGGCAATCCTCAAAGACATTCGGTGCTCCTCGGGATTAATCTCTAAAATCTGAAACTTTTGAACTGTTCCCATACCAAGCACTTCTTCCATTGCTGTTCTCGTTCCAAATTCTGAGATGTGGCACAATCCTTGGATCTTGGGCTCAATTTCCACAAAGGCGCCAAATGGATTAAGCTTGGTTACTTTGCCCTCAACCACGTCTCCCTTCTCATACTTTTTGGCTGCTTCTTTCCAGGGGTCTTCTTTCAAGGCTTTTAAGGACAAGGATGCTCTGCCGCTGGAAATATCAATAATCTGGGCTTTCACTCCATCTCCAACCTTCAAGAACAAAGAAGGGTCGTCAATAATTTGCCAGTCAATCTCTGAAATGTGAATTAGTCCTTCTATCTCTTCTCCTTTTGAACCAAACTTGATAAAGGCTCCAAAATCAACCACACCTGTAATTTCTCCTTCTACTACGTCCCCTACCTTGTATTGAGACAGGATTTCTTTTACCTTTCTGCGTTCCTTGGAGCGTTCAGACAAAATGATTTTTCCTTCCTTGGGATCCAAATCAAAGATTTCCACTTCTAGCTCTTCCCCCATAAACGCCTGCAGAGCACTTAGGATTTTTGCAGAGTCCCCATCCTCTACCTTAGGATAGTGTTCTTGAGCCAACTGAGATACGGGCAAAAAGGCCTGTATACCAGAGACATCCGCTAGCAAGCCTCCCTTATTGGCCCCCACGATTTTTACTCGCAAGAGTTCTTCTGCGGCTTTTTGCTCCTTTAATTTTCCCCAGGTGAGTTCCCTTCCTGCTTCCCTTAAGGATAGCTCAATATACCCATCCTCATTTTCCAGCTCAACGATTTTGGCTGCAATCGTATCTCCAATCTTCACCCCTTTTAACTGGTCCTTTTCTTCCAAAAACTCGCGGCCATAGATGATTCCAGTTCCTTGTGGGCCCAAGTTTAAATACACCGAAGATCTTCCGATGCCTAAAACCTGCCCTTCCACAATGTCTCCCACGTGCAAGGAGCGCAGTATTTCCATCGTTCCCGGAGTCCTTTCCTGCATAGTTTGCATGCCCTCCACTCTACCCAAATCTTTCTGAGATGTCAATCAGTTTGGTCTGGGCAAGGAGAAGAATCTATGCTATAGTAGAAAAGGATTTATCAGCGTACATCAGCTTATAATCAGCGTAAATCAGCGAATCAAATGCAGATTGTATGGAAGGGCCAGGCGTGCTTTCAGATAGGCATCTCCAAGGGAAAGCAAGACCAGGTGAAAATACTTATTGATCCCTTTGAAGATTCCCTCGGATTGCGGTTGTCCCCTCAAGAGGCAGATATTGTGCTGGTCACGCACAGCCACTTTGACCACAATAATGTGAAGGTGGTAAGGGGCACCCCATTTGTCATTGACTCTCCCGGAGAATACGAGGTAAAAGTTGTATTTGTGCATGGAATTGCGACCTTTCATGATGATGTTCAGGGTAAGGAGCGAGGACTCAACACGGTATACACGCTTTCTGCCGAATGCATTACCCTGTGTCACCTGGGAGATTTTGGGCAAAAGGAACTGACCCCAGAGCAAGTAGAAAAGATTGGGCAGGTCCACGTTTTAATGATTCCGGTCGGGGGGATTTATACTGTTAATGGAAAGGAAGCAGGGAAAATCATATCTCAGATTGAGCCCAACATCATTATTCCCATGCACTATGCCCTCCCAGGACTCAAGGTGAAGCTTGCCCCGGTAGATGAGTTTCTTCATGCCATGGGAAAGAAAGGCTTGGAGGCAGTTCCCAAGCTGAGCCTCAAGGAAAAAGACGTGTCAGGAGAGAGAGAGGAGGCAGAAATTGTGGTTCTAAGGCCCCAATGAAGATTCAGGAGCTTTCCTTAAAGAAGAGAAAACTCATTCTTTGGGTTATAATTATTGTGGTAGCAGCCTTGCTCTTTTCCTGGTGGGGAGGGAATGTTATTAAAACCCTACAGACTATTTCTCTTCCTAAAGTCCCAGAAGAACTTAATCTCCCAACATTTGAAGGGATAAAGATTCCAGAATATGGCCAAACAACAACAGGACAATAATGAGAAAGCTGCAATTGGCGTAGTGCACCCCCGAGAAATCGTGGAGGAAATGCGCGAGTCCTATTTGGATTATGCAATGTCTGTTATCGTTGCCCGTGCCCTGCCTGATGTTCGAGACGGATTAAAGCCTGTGCATCGCAGGATTCTGTTTGCCATGCACGAAGACGGACTAACGCATGCCGCAAAGTATCGAAAGTCAGCTACGGTAGTGGGAAGTACGTTGGGACGCTATCATCCGCATGGAGATACTGCGGTGTATGATTCTTTAGTTCGCATGGCGCAGGATTTCAACATGCGATATCCGCTGATTGATGGGCAAGGAAACTTTGGCAGCGTCGATGGGGATAGTGCTGCTGCCATGAGATACAGCGAGGCCAGAATGTCCAGGATCGGAGAAGAAATGTTGCGCGACATTGGGACAGACCCCGTGGATTTTATTGACAACTATGATGGCACCA
>JAUYJZ010000049.1 GCA_030698465.1 bacterium
TCTGTGTACTCGCTCCGTTCTAACTACCAAGAAGGATACGGAGCGTTTTCTTTTCCAAAAAGCCCTCCCAGAGGAGCTTAGGGGAGGGATATATTGTGAGAGAGTATTTGTCGCACAATGTAGGTTAAGCGACAGTTAAGCACGCCATTTCAAAAACCCACACTTCTCCAAGGAAACAGGGGGTTTTAGAAAAGTCGAAACTTTCACAGCATCTTCAGCGCTCTCCAAATATCATTCTCTGGAATTCCAAATCCAAGAAGGTGTTTGAAAATTGATTGATTGCTCTGCTTGTAAAGATCTTTCTGGACGGTAGCAATAAGACTCCGTAGATCAGACGAGTCCGGATAATACTTAGGGTCTCGCAGAACACAGTGGGAACCCTTGCCACCCTGATGGTCAACCCAGAGCCTCAAATGTTCACCTGCCTTCTCCCAATTCCTCGCTTTTATGTGATCAAGAGATTGCCACAGATCTTTCCGACTAATTGGCGAAGCCATAGGAGAAGCTGCCACTCAGCTCTGGCTGTTCATTCAAATGTTCCTCCAGTGAACGTATCAATTGTTTGCTCGCAAGATATGGCGGTATCCCAAATGCGGTATAAATAGCATCCTTTACTTGGGCATCAATCTCCTCCATTGTTGATTTTCCGGTACCACCAGTTTGGATACCAGGTATAGTTAGACACTCGGCCTGCCATCCATCTTCATATACAGAAATATTAAACCGTAGAAGTCCTCCGCGCTCTTGAATGCTTTTTTGCATAGCAAGAAACCTGCTGTCTTTTGCAGCATCAAATAAGAAACTCACTGGCTTCGCTAAGTTATAAATTAATCCTCTCATCAGTTTTATTGTCCCAGTGTCCATAACCCTCTGTCAATAGCATGCTTCATTATTAAAGTCAATAATGTCGCACAATCTATCCCCTACCCCGTCGCATAAGCTACGTTGGGCGACAAAATATCCACTCGTCCTAGACCCATGTGTACCTCGGTCTAGAACCAAGGATTTAAGAGGGATTCTAATGCTTTCTTGGGGTGTCTTTCCTTTGGTAAATGCGTTTATCATTGGCCTCGCTTTTACCATGGCGTACGAGATAGAGCGTCTTCATGCCGCTGAGTATATCAAAAAACCATCTCTCTGGCGATCCTCGGATCCCTTCATATATTTGACACGAATAAAACTCAACTCAGCTAAATCCCATACTCATTAACCGAGAACGTCCTACTCCCCTTCTTCCAGCAGGAGCACAAGGGATCCTTCCTTGGCCTTCTGGTCCACCTTAATTCCCACGGCGTCTCCCTTTTTTGCCTTCTCTACGGGTTTGTAGTCCACCTGCATGGAGGAAACCTCCTGGTCAAAGGAGTTCTCTCCCCTTTCAATACGGATGCGGTCACCTACCTTTAAAGCACCCTGAACCTCTACAATGGCCACCCCTGCCTTGTCATAGTAGTGGGAAACTTTGCCTATTGGTTTCATGCGAGATATGTTGAGGAACTGGTCTCGACCTTTTTGTTAGAGCTTAAACTCCTCTTTGTCTGTGGGAAGGTCACACCTTGCCTTGGTCTTGTTGAGACGCCTGTCCACTGCGGTAAAGACGCGCTCCACGTCTTCTTTCACGTACTCGTATCGGCTTTTGTCAGCGCAGTTCCCCAGGATCTTGAGGGTCTTGAGCACCCTGTTGGTCCTGGCCTGAGCCAGACGCTTGAAGCGCTCCCGCTTATTCTCGTTTTTGGGGCTTTTCTTCCTCATACTCCATTATCCCCCTGGCCTGAAAGGCAGTCAATCCGTCTTAACTGCAAAAATATCGCACAGCCGATTCCCTACCCTTGATGAAGTTTCCTGGCTTCATAATTCATTCTAGCAAAAAATCGCCTCCCAGGCGATTTCTGCAGTTACCGTTAGTCTAGCGACGGCGCCCCTTTCCATGCTTCTGAGAAAGAGCGCTCCCTGCGGCGGTCTTTGAGGTACTCGAGGTTCTCCCGTCCCTCAGCACTTTGCTTGCTGCGGTTGCCGCTCCTTTCCCGGTTGTTTTTGGATGTGCCATGGTAATTATGTGGTTATCGCATCACTCACCACCTTTGTTTTCCACATTGACAGGTTCGGTCAATGTTCGGTATACTACAATTATAGTAAGCAGCTACCCCATGTCAAGCCTCACACTAACGAAAAGACAGAAGCAGGTCCTTGAGTACATCCGGGACTTCTCAGAGAGAAAAGGATACTCCCCTTCTCTCGGAGACATCATGGGTCATTTTCGTCTATCAGCTAAATCCGGAGTTTCCGAACACGTAAAAGCCTTGGAGGAAAAAGGTTACCTCACGAAAACAAAAAATAAAGCGCGGGGCATAAAGATAGTTGAATCCAAAGCACCTTCTCCCCTAGTAAGGATCCCTCTTTCTGGCACTATTGCAGCCGGTGAACCGATTGGGGCCATCCAGCAAGAGGAGCATATTGCTGTACCAAAGAACAAGCTTCCCAGAGTCGGAGAGTTTTATGCGTTGCGAGTTGTCGGCAACAGCATGGTTGATGAGAATATAAACGATGGAGACTTAATCCTGGTTAAAAAACAGGCGGTGGCAGAAAACGGCCAAAAGGTGGTCGCACTGATAGATAATTATGAGGCTACTCTCAAAAAGTTCTACAAAGAACGCAATCACATAAGACTGCAACCTGCAAATAAAAGAATTGAACCCATCATTATAAGAAAAAACCAAGAAATAGCTATACAAGGAATTGTTGTTGATGTCATTAAAAACGAAGAAGAGCTGCAGGCTATAAAAACAGAAAGTCTCAAACCTCCAAAGAGAGAAAAAGAGCTTCCCTTAAACAGAATCATCTTGGGTGACGCAGTCAAAAACCTAAGGAAGTTACCGGATGAAAGTTGCGACGTGATAATCATTGACCCTCCCTACAATATTGGGAAAGACTTCGGCAACAACATTGATAGAAGAGAACTTCATGAATATGTCGCCTGGAGTAAAAAATGGATCAATGAATCTATAAGGATTCTAAAGCCAACTGGCACGATGTTTATTTACGGGTTTAGCGAGATTCTTGCTCACCTTTCCACAGAGATTCCTCTATCTAAGCGCTGGCTTATCTGGCACTACACGAACAAAAATGTTGCTTCCCTAAACTTCTGGCAAAGGAGTCATGAAGCAATCATCTGTGCCTGGAAAGAAAAACCCCTCTTCAACAGGGATCAAGTGAGAGAGCCATATACGGAAGGGTTTTTGAACGGTGCTGCTGGCAAGGTAAGAAGAGGAACACCGGGAAGATTCAGTAGTGGCGGAAAGGAAACTATATACGAAGCTCACGAAGGAGGCGCCTTGCCCAGAGATGTCATAAAAACCGCATCTCTTGCGGGTGGCGCCGGCATGAGCGAGCGCTGGTTTCTTTGCAAAACCTGTAACGAGGTTTACGAGCCCAGGAGTCTCAAAAAGCACCAAGATCACAACATAATGAAGCATCCAACACAAAAACCTCTCGCGTTGACCGAAAAACTAATCAGATCAGCAATGCCACAAAAGAATGGTGTTGTTCTTATACCGTTTGTGGGAAGCGGTTCAGAATGCGTAGCCGCAAAGAAGCTGGGATTATCCTATCTCGGCTTTGAACTGAATAACGACTACATCAGAATCGCTAAAAAGTGGCTGAGGTCAACTCCTGTAGCACAAAGGCTACTTTGAGCCCTTGTCAATTTGTCGTTTCTTCTCCTCAAAGATATGAGAAGTGAATACAACAAAGCCATTACTAAAGATTCTTAAGTATCCGGGGTCTAGAAAGTTCTCTTTAAAATCCTTGTATTCTTTGTACAGTCCATTCCCGTCTTTACGATTGGGATTCTTTATTCTTTCGTAGTTTGGAACTTTATACTCAATGTTAATAAACTCCCCAGGAATACTTTCCTTCACCTTCTTTTCTCTTCGGACCTCCCTACTCTGAGTCTCCTTCTTCACCTGATAGTTTAATATCCTCCCTTTGTACGAGATCTGAAAGTCTGCGCCCTTGTTATCCAGCTCTGCTGACATGCTAGTACTTCCATCGCCAAATACCGACTCTGCGACATACCCTGCATGGATCTGAGTGACGATGCTTGCCCACGTTCTGTAGATACGAGCTGGCAATCCTTTGTAGAAACACTTTGAGCACATCTGAGTTTTCTTCCTAAACTCCTCAAGCGCTTTCTTGTGTTGATGCCTATACTCCTCGTAAAAGGATTCAAAAGGCAAAAACTCTTTACGATCCCAGTAAACTTCATAAAGCAGACTGATAGCCTGTATGCTTTTAGGCAGATCCATCTCCACGATTTTGATCGGAAGGTACCTCTTACGATATGAGGCAAGATCTACTGATACTAAAAACTTTTCAAGTTTTTTTAAAAACATTAACTTCTATTCAACGGATAACTGGCAGTCTGTTGTTTCTTTTCCTGTATCAGGACTCCAACACTTATATACTATTGAAACCTCGTCTAAAACCCCCCTCTGGTCACTTGTGTTTAAGGCCGTCAAAAAGTTTATTGAATTTGTAACATTTAAAAGTGCGACCCAGTCCGCTCTGACTAAGTCAGTGTTTTCACCGTCTCCGCGATAAGAAATTTTACCCAATTTGAACAGCAATTCAGTCCCGCCCCCATCCAGTTCTCTATCAACTAACGCTTCCTCTCGGACAAGATGTCCACCAAAATCTCCTAACTTGATATATGGATCTTCCCATAACTTCAAAGCTCCATTTCCTGTATGGGCTCTAACATAAAGATAGCCGCACGCGATTTGTGAAGCTGCTCCTTTTATGCGAACCACCCCAGAACTGCTATGCACAAAACCACCTCCCTGAACACCAAAAGAAGGAAAATCTCTTGTAAGAGTAATAAATCGGCCAACATCTTTTAGTTCAGTAAATGCCTCGTACGTATTAAGGCAGCCAGGCCTTTTAAGAATGACTTCCTTAACGACATCTTGAACAATTTCTTCATTTGATTTTTCTTTGGTGATTAAAGACGCAGCAAAAGAGGTAACCCAAATAGAACCAATGCCAATGACTAGTACAATTGCAACTTGGTATATAACCTTGCTTAGCGTTCTTCTATCCATCTAGGTCGTCAACTTTAACAATTCTATACTGTGGTCCAATCACTAACAAGAGAATACCGCCCGCCACTAATGAGAGTAGCACGATAGCATAGTGCGTCTCACCTATGAATTTATCTGACCACATATCTCCCAACTCTCTCCCTCTGTCTGGAAAGAATACAGCGATAAGAGTCCCCACTATGACAACGATTCCTACCAAATCTGTCCCCACCCCTATTCCAAATAGAGTTCCTCCAGAAAAAAGCAAAAACAAAAAACAGAGAAAGCTAACTACTGGGAGCCATTTATGCTTTGCAGCCAATGTCTAACTTTAACAGAAAATTCCCCTAGATACCATACCTTTCAAAAAGGTCGCGCAATACAATTTTCAACATGCTTTAAAATATCTTGAAGTTGCCCTTGGTTAGTGTCGCACAACATATATTGTGAGGCTAATCCTTCTTTTTCGATATCCACTCCTCAAGTTTAGCAAGCATATCTTCTTTATTGATATAAGCAAGGAAGTTACTCGTTATTTTGCTAAGAGAACGAGATGGCTTACTATTCTCCTGATAAATACAGACAACAGGAATTTGAAACATATCAGCCCAACCCAGTTCTATCCCCTGCCCAGTTGAAGGACGAGATACTTCAGCAATAATCAGATCGCATTCCTTTATAACTTCTTTCGTGACCACCTCAGACCCATCTTCATGAGGGAAAATGATTTCGCTTCTCTTGCCCAACTGAGACCCTTTCAAGGGCTCATAGAGCTCATTTTGGAAATCGTAATCACTTGAGTGTGTTACAAATATTTTCATAGTTATTTTGAGTCTTCGCTCATATATTATGCGATTCCTCGGGTCCCTTCCTATATTGTGAGGCTAAAGCTCTCCTAGGTGAGCGTGGTCGTTCCAGGTAATAAGCCGCCAATCCTTTCTCCCCTCTTCCAGCTGGAAGACAGTGATGCCAGTGTTTGTGGCCCGTACGCTAAAAGAGTCTACATCTGCGAAAGGAAGTGACTCTGCGCCAAAGAGTACTACGCTCAGCATCATCTTTAGAAGAAGGCTATGCGTAACAACAAGAATATTATCTTGGGAAACTTTTTTCATTTCTTCCAGGAACTGGACTACCCTATCCCGCAGCTCACCGATAGGTTCCTCGTCCTGCCATTTCCAGTAAGGGTCATCCTTGTGCAAGACAAGCTCACTACGAAATTCTTTTGCTTTCTCTCCCTCAATAGGAGTATCCAAAAGAGACGTTGGCTTACCCCACTCGTTCATAAGTTCTGTCGTATGAATAGAAAGCTTGAGCTTTTCGTTGATAATCTCAGCCGTCTCCTGCGCTCTCTTGAGCGAGCTTGCATACAGTATATTTACTGGGATACGCTCAAACCTCTTCTGGAGAATATACGCTTGCTCTCTTCCTCCCCCTGAAAGGGGGGTATCTTTCCTTTGGTAAATGCGTTTATCATTGGCCTCGCTTTTACCATGGCGTACGAGATAGAGCGTCTTCATGCCGCTGAGTATACCAAAAAACCGCCTCTTTGGCGATTCCTCAGGTCCCTTCATATATTGTCTGCCTCTTCCCTATTGGTAAAGTTTGCTATGGGTACCCAGATTCGTAAAAAGACAATATCTTGAGTCAAGATAGCGGTAGATTGCCCGGAGATTCCCTGTGATGTTGATACTTCTATATCCCTTATATTTTCCTTGCAAAGGATGGTTATTTAAAATAAGACTAAACTCGTCTTTCTGAAATAGGGCAATCTGCTCTCTGACTTTTGTTTGCTCGTTCTTCCGTAGTTTTTTATATTGCCTCTCAAAGCCCTTATGGAATCGCGCAATCATTAAAGGGAAGTAAGGTATTCATTTGCCTCTTCTGCGTTTGAGAAGACTGGGGACATGTTCTTCCCCGTTTTAATATCCTTCTCTACAACCCCCAATAAACGCTCGAGTTCGGGGGTCATATGAGGAATAGAAGAAATGCGCACTTCCCTGGTGCGTATAAAGTTCCTCAAAGAAGCGTTCACAACATCACTCAAAGAAAGCCCAAGCTCTTCTGCAAGCTTTTGTGCATTCTTTTTTACCTCTTGATCTGCTTTAACGCTGATGAGTGTTTTTGCCATATATCTAAAGTATATACAACGGTAGTATGCCTGTCAAGAGAGCATTAAGTCCCCACTCATATATTATTAGGCTTCTACCCCTTACTCTCTACATTCGCGCGCTTGATTGCTTCCCTTGCGTAGAGCTTAATACCTGAATCTAGGTTGATGCCCGCATCATCCAAATCATCCTCTGAAAGCCAGCGAATTTCTTCATGCTCTTGATCTGCAAGCTGCACCGTATCTGTGCTAACTTTGAGAAAATACGTGAGGCCAATGTGTTTATGGGTATTACTGATGGGATGAATATCCATGTACGATGGCGTATACAAAACTTTACGCTCTGGGGCATTCATAATAGGCTTTTCTGAGAGTACCTCAAATTCTTCTATCCCACTCTCCTCTTTTACCTCCCGGGCGAGTGCTTCGTCCGGATCTTCATTCAGCTCAATATGGCCTCCGAGAGGTAGCCATTTCTGGAGCTCTTTATGGAAAACAAAAAGCGCTTTCTTTCCGTAGATGACATAAGCTACGATTGTCCAGTCGATTAGCTCGTGGATATGTGCCATATGTTCTATCCTACTCCAAAACCACCCCTTTGGCGATTCTTTGGGTTCCTTCATCTACAGCCAGCTCCTACAGGGTCTTTATCCAAGAATCAAATATGCCTCGTATCTCCTCAAGATGCGCCTTCTCTCTAAATGTATGCTCGGCGCCTTCAATGATATGGAGTTCTCTTTTACCAGGAAGCTTTTCATACAGTAACCGCTGATGCTCTGGAGGTGTACCGTCATCCTTGCTACCCACAACGAGAAGAACGGGCATTGTCAACTTATGAGCCCCCAGAAGCAAGTCGTACTTCAAACGATCCTCCATCTCCGTCCACTTGAGCCGTTTGACGAGTCCGGGGATTGACGTACTAGCTTCTTCTCGCCATCCCGTTCGCCTCCAATCCTCCAGAATCTCCTGATACTTTCTTGTTTCCGCACTTAATCTCCCGGATACGACAGTAGAGGTAGGAACCAGAGCCCTCACCTTCTCTGGATGGTTTTCCGCGTACAACACAACACAGAGACTGCCTAAGCTATGCCCCGCCAAGCAGAAGGGCTCTTGATACCATGGCTGCTGCCCCGCCCACGAAATCACGTCCTCCAGATCTTCATAGTAGTTCGTCGTTGTCGCATCTTGGTAATCTCCCTCACTTTCCCCAAAGGTGTTTGCCGTATCAAAACGCACTACGGTATATCCGTTGGCCAAGAATACCCCAGCATATGTTTCAATGTGCGGCTGTTCCTTGAATCCTCCTAGGCCGTGCATGACAAAAGCAAGGCCCTTGGAGTCCTCGGACTCCTCAACCAGCACGGCAATGCGCTGTCCCCTGCGGTTTTTGATAAAATTCTTCATACTTTATCCTATCAAAAAACTGGCACTTGAGCGATTTCCCCGATCCCTGCACGTATTATATGACTAATCCTTGATGCGTTTCGATTCCGGGAATAATGCTAGATCCTCTTGTAAATTTAAAAATCTTTGATAGTATGAGCCCAGTCGTTTCAGTACTTACTCGGACATGAGGGGTTCGATATGGACAAAGCACAGCTGCTCGAACAAGTCGTGATCAGTCTCATGGAAGATGCGGAGAAAACCTCTGCATCTGCGCAGGCGGCACGGCAGGAATCCATTGACGCGCCAGGAGCGATGCAGTCGCACTCCGATACCACGAAATCGCAGCAAGACTGGCTTGCCCAAGCTCTTGCCGCATCGAGTGCCGAGACCCGAGAGAAGATACAGCGCATCCAACAGCTAGATTTCTCTCCTTCGCACGAGGAGGTACGGGAAGGATCTATTGTCTCTTTGCGCGAAGAAGGGAGAGATCAGGAGACCTACTTCCTGCTTTCTGCGGGTTCCGGGATCAAGGTTTCTGACGGGTCGCGACAGATAGTCGTTACCACTCCAAGCTCCCCGATTGGCGTTGCCGTCCTGGGCAAGACGGCAGGAGATCGGTGCGAAGTACGTGCACCGAGGGGCGTACGCCACGTAGCCATTGAGGCCGTGGAATAGGGATACAAAAATGCGCCAGCGCGCATAGAAGAGCTCACTGCCGGGGACAGTGAGCTTATTTTATATATACGATCCTCTCCTCTATCTCAGAAACGATACGTGGAACCGATCCCTCTCCGTCAATGATGGTTGCGGGAACCGGACTTAGCTTGGGATCAGAGCAGATCTGCCGGTAGAGCTGGCTCTCCCGCACCATGATGTTCCAAGGCACGTAGTCCCAAGGAACGAACGGCTTGCCCCCTACCGTTCCTTCCGAAATCAAGTGCAGGGACTTCTCCAGGACGGCTTCTCTAGAGGCTTTGTCCATCCCTTCAACCCGAGCTTCGTTGCAAACCTCCTCTGGAGTCTTACCAGTCTCCACAGCGACGCGTGCGATCAGTCGAGCAAAGGCCGTGGTTGGCGTCACGTCTAACAGGACGATGTGGTCAAGTCGAAGAGATGTACACACTCCTCTCGCCTCTTCCCATATCTCAGGAAGATAGGGGTTTGAGGGATCCCGAGCGGCCGAGTACACCCAACTCATGAGGGGCGTCCTGTCAAGCAGAAGAATCTCTGGCGCTGAGGCCGCAAAGGAAGCGCTGAGCCAATGTGCCTGGCAACGAATCGCCAGTCGGAAGATCCTATCTTGCTCTTTGTCTCTGCGCTGCTTTGAGCTGGCTCCTCCAGCCGCCAGCAGCCTCTCCCTGGAAACCATTACCCGCTTTAGCTGCTGCTCCCGCGGACTCTCTCCCAATCCGCCAACCTTACGGGTCTCGACCCGAATGCCCTGGGCGGAAAGCCGCTCTTCCAATTGGCGGATTGCCGTGCTCTTACCACTCCCCCCGATTCCTTCAAGGGCAATGGTAATCACAAGGGGTCTCCCTGGGAGTAGTACGCCCTCCTTACCGCTGAGGAAAGCGGACCGTTCAGGAACTCATCGACAGACAGTAGAACCCCAGGGTCGTCCCGGTGAACGCACAATCGGACCCTACCGTCTGGCTCCACGCGGATACCGTAGAAGCGCTCCTTGCACTGCGCGATGATCGGACACTGGTTGCACATTCCGTCCAGGTATACCTCCTGGATACGCTTTACGGTAAAGCGCACCTGGTGGCTGTTCGAGTAAATCTCCCGGTATCCGCTGCTGTCGGCAAAGCCCATCTGGCGATCTTCCAGGCAGAAATCGCCTTCTCGGATAATGCTCTGGATAATCTGCTCTGAGAAGTACGGGTTGCCGAGATCTCTCAGAAGCCGAATCTCAATCCCGAGCCTGTTGGCGAACTCAATATTCTCAAGCGTAGTCTCCTTTTCGAGTACCACGGAATTCAGCTTGAAAGGGATGCCCAAATCACGTGCGAGCAGGACACTTCCCATTTGCTGGGTGAAGTAATCCTCCGCACGGGCATCGGGAAGATGCCTCCCTTGAATCTGCTGGAATCTCTCCCAGCTCGTGGCGTGTATGGAGAAGACGAGCGACGACAGAACCTCGCTCAGTTGTCCAAGAAGTTCGGGAGAGAAGACACCGTTCGTGGTCATTTTCACCACTTGGAAGTGTTCTCGACATCTTTTCACCACACCCACGATGTCCGGATGCAGTGTGGGCTCTCCCCCAGAAAGATGAACACGGCTGACTCCGAGAGCTCTTTTGATCGGCAAGAGAACCTCATCAACCTTATCGGACGAGAAGTACGTTACCCTCCTTAGGGCAATGAGGGAATTCCCTTTCCAGGTGTTCTGCTCTCCGGGCTGTCCTTCGTTGTGACAGAAGGTACAGCGGAGCTGGCAGATTGGGGTAACAAGCACCCGCAACTCTGGTCCTTGCACAGCATTCGCATCCAGCATGATACCTTCCGTTCCTTCAATTCATTGGTGAAGTTGTAAGAACTGGGTTAGTGGTGAAACCCAGTACGCTAAATCAAGCTTATCTGAAAAATAACAGAATTTCAAGCACCGAGATAAGTAACCGCAAATCCGAGTAAGAAAAAGAGAAGCGTTACCGCTTCCCTGCCCCGGACAGCGCGATGTCCTTTCGCCAAACTGCCGTGGGAAAATGGATCTTCTTTGCCCTGTCGTACGCCCTCTCCCTTGCCTCTGTAAGAGAACTACCCGAACCGACAACAGT
>JAUYJZ010000008.1 GCA_030698465.1 bacterium
CAAAGTTCTGGGTTCAAAGAACGTTCAAGACAAAATCCAAGGGTGCTCAAGAAGCACACGAGGCAATACGCCCTACACAGATCGCAAAGGCCCCAGAATCCTTAGGACTCCTAGGGCCAAAGGCAAAGCTATATGAGCTAATCTGGCGCAGGTTCCTTGCCTCACAAATGGCTCCTGCCCTGGTAGACTCAACTAGTATAGATATTGCAGCAAAGAACTATACCTTTCTAGCTACAGGGCAAATGTTAAAGTTTGAAGGATTCCTCAAAGTTTATCCCATCATGCTTGAGGAAACAGAGCTTCCAGCCCTAAAGAAAGGCGAAGTACTTTCTTTAAAAGAACTTCTTTCCTTGCAGCATTTCACGCAACCCCCAGCAAGATACACAGAGGCCTCCCTCATTAAGGCATTGGAAGAAAACGGCATCGGAAGACCCTCCACTTATGCCCCTATTCTTTCTACCATCCAGGAACGGGGGTATGTCTTAAAAGATGAAAAGCGCCGTCTTGCCCCAACAGAACTGGGTCAAGTGGTAAGCAAACTTTTAGTTGAGCACTTTCCCGCTATCGTGGATGTGGGATTTACCGCAGACATGGAAGAAGACTTAGACGCAATTTCCGAAGGGAAAAAGGAGTGGGTTCCCATGCTGCAAGAGTTTTATCGACCCTTTGAAGAAAACCTGAAAAAGAAATATGAGGAGGTGCAAAAAAAAGACCTGGTAGAGGTTGCGGAGGGCAAAATCTGCCCTCAATGCGCCTCCCCTCTTCTCATTCGTTTCGGCAGATACGGCAAGTTCTATGCTTGCAGTAAATTCCCGGAATGCCGGCACACAGAACCCTTGGAACAAAATAGGCCAAAACCCCTGGGTATTGCCTGCCCCAAGTGCAAAGAAGGTGGTCTTGTGGCGAAACGAACCAAACGAGGCAAAATATTTTACGCCTGCAATAGATATCCAAAGTGTGACTTTGCCTTGTGGGATAAGCCCACGGGAGAGGTCTGCAAGGAATGTAAATCTCTGCTGGTACAAAGCGGAAAGGATAAGATAAAGTGCTCTAACAAAGACTGCAAGAGCTTGCAAAAGAAGAAAAAATCAGTATAATAGCTCAGTTAAGCCTGGGCGATGGAACTGGCAGAATATGATATGCCGCGGTGGCGGAATTGGCAGACGCACAGGATTCAAAATCCTGCGAGGGCAACCTTATGAGAGTTCAAGTCTCTCCCGCGGCACAATAGTAATAAAGGCAAGGCGACTTACATTAATAGCCCGGTGCATTTTCTCGTCTCGCGGTCGCCAAAGGCGACATCGCTTGTAGAGAAAATGCCCGTAAAAACTCGAGCAGTTGAGTTTTTACCCCCGGGCACTATTTGAAAAATCTCCGAGAAAGTTGAACTATGAGAACTCCAGAGGCAACGCCAATAGCAGCTCCCCACACAATATCTGAAGGCCAGTGAAGAAAAGCAAATACCCGAGCCATAGAAAGAACTGCGGCTCCCAGCAGGAAGAAAACTCCTGCTGTTTTATTGTAGAACCAAAGAATAGTACCTAGAGCAAAAAATCGGGTTGCATGCCAAGAAGGAAAACAATTTGAAGCAGCGTGCTCAATTAAAGGAGTGATGTTCTGCTCTACAAAGGGACGAGGCCGTTCTACAAAAAAGCGTATTGCTTCTGCAATAATGCCCCGCGAAAGAATAACAGCTCCAATGGATTCTACAAAGAATCTTGGGTGCCTTTTTCTGTTCTCCCACCAAAACACCAAAAGCCCTGCCAGTAGGATATAACCAAGATATTCTCCCAGAAAAACAATCACGCTATCCATTGAGTAAAAAGAGATTTTTAAATAAACAGGCAACAGTCAAGGGCCCTACCCCTCCTGGAACAGGGGCAAGATATCCTGCTTTTTTAACAACACTTTCAAACTCCACGTCCCCCTCTATTTTGCTTGTCTTAAGAGTGTTAGACACCGAGTGTCTAACATGCTCACCAACTGAAGTTCCAGCATCAATCACCACAGCTCCCTTCTTTATCATCTTTCCTGTTATCAACTTTGGTTTCCCCACGCCAGAAATCACTATGTCTGCTTTTGAAATCAGCTGGGAGGCATTCCTCGTATCCTTTTGGATAAGAGAAAGAGCTGCTCCCTCCTGCGCCAGCCACAGAGCAGTGGGGAGCCCAACCAAACGCCCTGCTCCCACTACAACAACATTCGCTCCTTCCAACTTCCTTTTGCTTTCTTTCAGCAAAAGAGAAATTGCAGCCACTGTTGGAGGCAAGATAGATAGAATCCCCAATGCAAAATCCGAAAAAGAGACAGAAGACAACACATCTACGTCTTTCCTCTTTGGGATAAGATCTAAGGCCCTTTGCGTGTTGAGCTGCCTGGGTAGGGGGAGTTGTACAATCATGCCAGAGATCTCTTTGTCTTTCCCTACCCTTTCTATCTCCCGTTCCAACTTCACTTGAGAAATATCTGCGGGAAGTCGGATATATCGAAACCCAACCCTAAGCTCTTTGGCAACCTTTCGTTTCTCTCCTACATATCTCGCAGAAACCACATTTTCTCCTACCTGCAAAACAGCAAGAGAAAGCTTTCTTCTTGGTTTCTTTTTTTGCAAATTGCTAAGTATTTGCCGAGCTATTTTTTCACCAGAAAGTATCCTTGACATATCTTAAACTTACTCTCGGTAAGGCGTGAGAACCCGCTGAGAATAAGGAACTAGTAGGGAAGAGGGAAATCCTTGCAAAGTTCTGCAACTTTCCCTTTTACTTCTTTGAGTTTCGGGTTCACAGCAATCTCTTTCTTAAACTGCTTTATATATTTAATTCTCTCTTCTTTGGTTTCTGGAAGCTGGTAGTGTTTTACCTCAAAGATAACCTCGGCAATCCACTTGCCGATAATCTTCATTTCTTTCTCTTTCATGCCTCTTGTTGTAATGGCAGGGGTGCCAATACGAATACCGCTTGGATAAAAAGGAGAAGAAGGGTCTTTGGGAATGGTATTTTTGTTTATCGTAATGCCAGCTTGGTCTAGAGCATCCTGTACAAACACCCCGGTTCCCCTCCCAAAAGGCGTCAAATCAACCAAAAGCATATGGTTGTCTGTTCCTCCAGAAACCAATTGCAGTCCTTCTGCTTTCAAGGACTCAGCTAAGACCTGTGCATTCTTTACAATCTGCTTCCCATACTCTGCAAACTCTGGAGTCATGGCTTCTTTTAAGGCAACGGCAATGGCGGCTGTTTGATGGTTATGAGGCCCGCCTTGCACCCCTGAAGGAAATACCGCTTTATCTATCTTTTCTGCAAGTTCAGGGTCTTTCTTCAATCCCTTTTCTGTTACCATAATCAGGGCTCCTCTCGGCCCCCTTAGGGTTTTGTGCGTGGTAGTGGTGATGATATGAGCAAAGGGAACAGGGCTCTTGTGCGCCCCTGCTATAACCAAACCTGCAATATGGGCAATATCGGCTACAAGGTAAGCTCCCACCTCATCTGCAATTGCTCCAAACTCTTTGAAGGGAAACTCCCTAACATAAGCGGTAGCTCCCACCCATATAAGTTTTGGCTTGTGCTGCAGCGCTATCTGACGGATTTCTTCTAAGTCAAGATACCCGTCTTCCTTCACAAAATACGGAACTCTTTTGTATAGGGTTCCAGATATGTTTGCTTTCCATCCGTGCGTAAGATGCCCTCCATCGGGAAGATTAAGCCCCATGACAGGATCTCCAGGAGTAAGAGTTGCCAAATAAACAGCAAAGTTTGCTGGGCTTCCGGAATAGGGTTGCACATTGACATAAGGCACCCCAAAGGCCTTCTTTGCCCGGTCTCTGGCAAGGTTCTCTACCTTGTCGATGAACTCGTTTCCAGCATAGTAGCGCTTGCCGGGATATCCTTCAGAATACTTGTCGGTGAGTATGGATCCTAAGGCCTCCAGTACGGCGGGAGAGGTATGGTTTTCTGAAGGAATCATTTCCAAGCCAAACTTGCGGCGCTGGAGTTCTGCCTCCACCAATTCTGCAATCTCCGGATCTTGTTGTTTAAGATTTCTTTTCTCCATTTATTTCAAGACTATATATTTATACAAAGCGAATCAAGGTTCTGCTAGCAAGCAGGTTCTTATTTCAACGAAAATTTTGGTATCTTCCCCGCAAACATGAATCCCAGGGACAAAAGAGCTGCAAAAAAGAAGATACCATTTATGGGTAATAAAGGAAAGAACCAAAAAACCAGAGCTGCAATTCCCAAAAAGAAGAATCGTGCAACATTAATGATGATTTCCCGGTTCACAATGAACTCGTCAACCTCCGTTCCCTTTCCGGCTGCCTTTTCATAGAAAAAAGTTTGGAAGGGAACTGCGGCTGCCGACCTGGAAAGACGATACAGGGTATGAGCAAGAAATGCGTCAAAGGTGGTAACAATAAAGTACGTGATAATCCAGGAAATGCCGGTCCACAAGGATCCAATATTAAGCAGCCAAGGACGTTCCTGAGTATCTGAAACCTTGCCCATATACAACATGAACAAAGAAGCAATAACTAAGGCAAAGGAAGCTATCCCTCCCATGGACTGAAAGGTAATGGCAAGAGAAAACAGAAACAGCGGCCAAAACACAAAAGAAATTATAACCTCCAGGCCATTGGCAACAAAGGCAATTGAGGTTGCAATGTTTTCCTTTTTCCATGCTCGTTTCCACGCTCCTTTGTAAGAATCGGTGTACACCTCATGGGTTTCTTTGGAGTAAAACAAAGGAATGATAGAGGCAAACAATACTGCCAGTACCACCATGAAAAGCGCAGGATACCCAAACAAGGCAAGCACCCAACCTCCAATAATAGGACTTATAATCATGGGGAAAAGCCCCATAATATTGAGCTTTCCAACATCCTTTCCCCTTCTCTCTTGAGAAGAAAATCTGGCAAAGTCAGTATGAAAAGCAGGCCAAAACAAGAGCATACCAGGAATAATGAGTAGGAGAGACGCCAAGACAAACCAGCTAGAAATAGGGAGAAAGAATAATGAAAGGTAATACCCAAAGTACAAAAACAAGCTCAAGAGGATACTTTTCGTAGAACCAATGGCCCCCATAATCTTACCCCCAAAGGGAGCCAAAATCCCATAAGCTCCATACATTACTGCAAAGAAAGCAAGAGTTATGGGAAGGGACTTTTCAAAGTACAGGTACAGATAGATTGGTTCAAACAAGAGAACCATTCCCAATGCCAAGTTGCGAATGGCAATAGAAATGTACAGCTTCGTTACATCGCGCTTCAAAAAATACCCAAAATAATGATGAAGGTTTAAAGGAAGAACCATGGTTATTTTCTAAGGACTTTCGGTTTTATGCCTGTAATATCAATGACTCGAGATGGCCGAGAGCTCGGAAGTTTTCCTGCGTCAATCAACAGGTCTGGCTGATATCTTCTTTTTTGAAAGGTTTTCACGATGTCTCTGCTGTTTGATAAAGAGGGGCTATCTGCAAGGTTAGCTGAGGTACCAGTCAAGGGGAGCCCCACTTTCTTTAAGATTCTCTGCAAAAAGGGATGCTTTGGGATGCGGAGCCCGATGTAGGATGCAGTTCCCGTCTCTCGGGGTAGCTTCCCCCGGCTTTCCAAAACCATGGTTACCTTCCCTGGCCAGGATTTTTTGAGAAGCTTTTCCTGACGAAGAGAAACCCTGGCAAGCTGTTTTGCCATGGCAACACTACCAACAAAAATGGGGAGAGGCTTACCCCCCTTTCTTCCTTTTATCAAAAACACCCTTCTTACTGCTCTCTTGTTCGTGGCATCTGCCACAAGTCCATATATAGTGTCTGTGGGGAAAACCAGCACCTTGCCTTTTTTCAGGGCAGATGCTGCCTCCAGAACCACTTTTGAAAAATTCTTTTTAGAGAAAGCTACGATGCGCATCCCCCATTCTATCAGCTTTCCTGCCAAAAAGAAAAAGGGCGACGCTTCTTAGAGAGAAGAGACACCCTTTCGCCAAACCCTCTGTCAACCCCGACACCAACTTTGCCTGTGTATTACCTGCGCAGTGCGTGCACCGAATAGGTGCATCCTTTGTGGGGCGAAGCGCTGCGCCCATGAAAGGATGTTGCTATTCGCAACTCGCGCTTCGCTTGTTCTTTGATCGCAAAGTTTGGTGCGGGGTCAATGTGGAAAACTGCCCTTATCCTCTCAGTTTTCCAGCTGCTCTATATAGGCTGTCGGGTGAAGAAATGGGAATCCAATTTTCCGTCACCACAAAAAAGAGGGGCTCTTTTTGTAGAAGATTTTGAACGTAATCGGTAAACTCATATTCTCCTCTCAAAGATTTTTCAATATCTATATTGAACACCGAGGGGTCTAAACAGTAAAGGCCCGCGTTTACCAAATTGCTTTCTGGATTTTTCGGTTTCTCCACCAACTCTTTTACCCGCTCGCCTTCTGTAACCGCTACCCCAAACTGGGAGGGATTATCCACCCTCCCCAGGAGGATAGATGGGCATCTTTGCAAAAGTTTTTCAATGTCTGCCTTGGCATACAAATCGTCCCCGTACATCAAAAGAAACCTTCCTTTAAGGTGGGGCAAGGCAAGCTTTGCTGCATGCCCCGTGCCCAGTTGTTCCTCCTGCCAGACATAGGTAAGCTTCATGCCTTTATACAGGGGCCCAAAGTACTTCTTGATTGCCTCTCCCTTGTACCCGATAACCAAAATAACCTCATCCACCAGGCCTTGGAGCTGTTCTAGATTGCGTTCCAAAATGCTCTTTCCCATCACTCGCAAGAGGGGT
>JAUYJZ010000012.1 GCA_030698465.1 bacterium
AACAAAAGCCCCCTCTGATTATTCCCAATCATTGGGGGCATAAGGTTACCCTCTTACGGCTTCCAGAAGGTCTGCTATGGGAGCGGGTTTGAGAAGATTGATGTCTCCCCAGTCCTGCTCTTCTGCAGAGCAGGCGACAATGCGGATGCCGGGTATTTCGTTTCTGAGGCGCTCTGCAATATCTTTACCGTCACCTTTATGGTGCCCCAACGAACCATCTACCATGGCTACTCTGCAGTTCCTCTCCTTGAGTTGCTGGATTTTCTCCATGGCCTCAGGAAAGGAAACAGCCATGAGCACTTCGTATTGGGGAGAGAAAACCTCCCCAAAAAAATGCCGAAGCGCGGACTCGTCCTCCACGAGAAACAAGACGTCCATTTATTCCTCCTTTCACAAGCTTGATGTAAAGCAATGAGATATGCTGATATTTATATACCATATCTCCCATCTTTTGTCAAACCCTGCACATAAACTATTTATGTGCAGGGTCAAACAAAAGTGGAACGAAAGAACGAAAATACTGCCCTCCAAAAAATTACCATCAACGTTCCTACCGCGAATAAATTTTCAGCAAAAAATTATTACGCTGTGCGCCCACGAGGATTCGGGCGCCTTTCCTTGTGTGGGTTTATGTTAACTCAATACCAAGTTTATCCTTGATGACTTGCTTTACCCGATTGAGGTCGTTCTTCATCATCGTAAACTCATCTTCCATATCGGTCATTCGTTTGAGAAATTGATCGAGGGTGGTAGTGAGTTTTTCGATTTTGCGGTTGATTCTCTCTTCGCTTGCGAGAATCTTTTTATCAACATCGGAAAGAATCCGAACCTCCGTAATAGAAAGCTTCTCATCTACCGCGTTGAGGATGGTCTTGGTTTGCTCATTTAAAAGATGTTCAATATCCTTTGCCATGCTTCTATTATATCTCTTGCTTTTGCCTCGTCAATCACTGGTGCCCCCACTCAGAGTCGAACTGAGATCAGCGGATTAAAAGTCCGTTGCTCTACCATTGAGCTATGGGGGCAAAAGTCACCTGCGTGACTTTTGCCGGGAAAGCTACCTTAACATGCCATGTCCCGCCGACGGGGCGGGACGGCATAAAAAGCTTTCCCCGGGAAACATTATACCTCAAATTCCCTCGTTTTTCAAGCCAGGTAGTGAAACTTTGACTTGCTGCGCAAATGAAATTTGGTCAAAGTTCTACTACCTGGCAAGCGTTCCAATGTAAACGCCTATATTCCTTCCTCTTTCAATTTTTTGAGCAATTCCTGTTGCTCTTTTGTGAGTTTCTTTGGAGTGACAACCTCAATCTCAACTATCATGTTCCCTCGGCTCAAACCAGAAAAATGAGGGATACCTTTCCCTGGGACCCGCAGTACACGCCCAGTTTCGGTGCCTTGGGGAATTTCCAAAAGAATCTTGGTCGCTTCAATAGTGGGAACTTCAATCTCATCTCCCAAGGCAGCTTGCGAAAACAAAATAGGCATTTTCACATACAGATCATCCCCTTTTCTTTTGAACACGGCGTGCGGCTTTACAAACACTCGAATGTACAAATCCCCCTCTTTCCCTTTCTTTCTTCCCACATCCCCCTTACCTGCCACCTTGAGAATCTGGTTGCTATCCACTCCCGGGGGGATCTGAATCTTAATAGTGTCTTGCCCTTGAATCCTCCCCTCGCCCTTGCATACATTACAGGAATGTTCTAGCAAAAAACCCTCCCCTTTGCATTCAGGACAAAGCCCAATCCTGGTAAAGGAACCAAACACAGTCCTCTTAATCTGTTGGACCTGCCCTTGGCCCCGACAAGAAAAACATTCCTTAACCTTGGTGGAAGGTTCAGCCCCAACTCCCTGACATCTGGTGCAGGTCATAAACTTGGTAAGATGGATAACCTCTTCCTTGCCTTTGAGAGTAGCTTCCAGGGGGATCTGTACCTCAACCTCAATGTCTCGGCCTCCCTTTGTGTCCTTTGCGGTTTTCCCGCCAAAGAAATCTTCAAAGATTTCTCCAATGTCAAAGTCAGCTCCAAAGCCTCCTTCTGCGAATTCTTCTGCATCATGTTCGTGAGGACCTCCCCAACCCCACTGAAATCCTCCAAACCCAGCTCCCGGAGCTCCCTCAAATACCCTGCCAAACTTGTCATACTGAGCCCGCTTGTCTTGGTCAGATAACACCTGGTAGGCTTCAGAAACTTCCCGGAACGTGGCAGCATCTCCTCCCTTGTCCGGGTGATACTTATGAGCCAACCTCCGATAGGCCTTTTTGATATCCTCTTGGGAAGCGGCTTTGGCAACACCAAGTATTTTGTAGTAGTCCTTCATGAAAAAGTTATTGCTGTCCTTCCTCTGGCTTTTGGTATAGGGAGGCCCCAATCTTCTGGATTGCCTCTGAAAGCTCTTCGGTTGCTTTCTGGATTTCCTCTATTGCTTCACCATCCTTCACTTTCTTAAGAGCGTCAAGCTTTTCTTCCACACCTTTCTTGTCTTCCACAGAAACCTTATCCCCCGCATCCCGCAAGGTCTTTTCAGTGGCATAGAGCAAGGTGTCTGCGGTGTTGCGCACCTCTACCAATTCCCGCTTTTTTTTGTCCTTCTCCTCATAAAGTTCTGCTTCCTTTCTCATACGTTCCGCCTCCTCCTTTGAAATACCAGAGGACCCTTCAATACGTATGGTTTGGGTTTTCCCAGACGCCTTGTCTTTTGCTGAAACCTGCAAGATGCCGTTTGCATCAATATCAAAAACCACCTCAACCTGGGGGACTCCCCTGGAGGCGGGAGGAATGCCGTCTAAAATGAATCTTCCCAAGGATTTGTTGTCTTGGGCCATTTGGCGCTCTCCCTGCACCACATGAACCTCAACTGAAGTCTGATTGTCAGCTGCAGTAGAGAATACCTGTGACTTTGCCGTTGGAATGGTAGTATTCTTTTGAATTAAAATAGTGTTTACCCCGCCCAAGGTCTCAATCCCCAGAGACAGGGGAGTTACATCCAAAAGGAGAACATCTTTTACCTCTCCTTGCAGAATACCTCCCTGTGTTGCGGCCCCCAAGGCAACCACCTCGTCCGGATTAATGGAGCGATTGGGGTCTTTACCAAAGAGCTTCTTTGTGGCTTCTTGTATGGCAGGCATGCGGGTTTGTCCCCCCACCAAGACGATCTCATCAATATCCTTGACCACAACCTTTGCTTCTCTTAAGGTCTGTTCCATTAAGGTGATAGATCGATCTATATACTCTTGTACCAGACTCTCCAACTGCGCTCGGGTCATCTTGAAATACAAGTGCTTGGGACCGGAAGCGTCAGACGTGATAAAGGGAAGGTTGACTTCGGTTTCTTGAGCAGAGGAAAGCTCAATCTTTGCCTTCTCTGCTGCCTCTTTTAATCTCTGCAAAGCAAGAGGATCTTTGGAAAGATCAATGCCTTCTTCTTTTTGGTACTGCTCCACCAGCCAATTCATGATTTTCTGATCAAAGTCCTCTCCACCCAAATGCGTATCCCCTCCCGTGGCTTTTACTTCAATGATGTCTTTGGAAATCTCAAGGATAGAGATATCAAAAGTTCCTCCTCCAAAATCATAGACCACGATCCGTTCATCCTTTTTCTTGTTCAAACCATATGCCAAAGCTGCTGCCGTGGGCTCGTTCAACACCCTTTTCACCTCAAGCCCTGCTATTTCCCCTGCTATCTTTGTTGCCTTTCTCTGGCTGTCGTCAAAATAGGCTGGAACGGTGATAATGGCTTCTGTTATCTTCTCCCCAAGCTTTTCTTCCGCATCTTGCTTTAACTTTCGAAGCACCATGGCAGAAATCTCAGCTGGTTTTAACCACTTCTCCCCCATTTTAATCTCAACTCCGCCGTCTGCAGCTTCCCTCATTTCATAGGGCAAGAGTTTTTTGTCTTTTTGTACTTCTACATCTTGAAACCTACGTCCGATGAGACGCTTTACCTGAGAAATGGTGTTTTGGGGATTGGTTATCTGCTGGCGCCTAGCTTGCACTCCAACCAAATTCTCTTTGTTTTTTGCTATAGCTACCACAGAAGGAGTAGTTCTCGCCCCTTCCCGGTTTTCAATAATCTTTGGTTCCCCTCCTTCAATCACCGCCATTGCAGAATAGGTGGTGCCCAAATCAATGCCTAATATTTTTGCCATGTTATTTTGTTACTTTTACCTTAGCTGGTCTCAATAATTGATTTTTGAACATATATCCCTTTTCTACAACCTCTGCGACGTGTCCCGGCTTTTCTCCCTCTACCATATCCACTGCTTCGTGCAGAGAAGGGTTAAATTCCTTGCCTTGGGCCTCAATCTCTTTTACCCCATGGCTAGACAAAAAATCCTTTAACTGTTTTGCAATACGTAAGAATCCCTGGGCCAGGCGGCTGTCTTTCTCTCCCTGAATCTCCCTTTCTGCCCTTTCCAGATTGTCGAGAGTGGGGAGAAGTTGATAGAGCAATTCCTGCTCTACGTATTCCAGGAACCCTCGCATTCGCTCTTTGTCTTCCTTTTTGTAGTTTAGGAAGTCCGCTTTTGCCCTTTGCCATCCTGCCAGAAACTCGTCCTTTTCCTTTTGAAGCTCTTCTATCTTCTTTTGCAGTTTTTCAATATCTTTTTGTTCCATATGAAAAGCGCCTCTTGTATACGTCAACTAGTATACCGGATTTTGCCTAAAATATCAACTCGCGACAAGAACAGATGTGGAAAGTATCCTAGGGAAATCTCTATATATCTGGTACAATATATACGAGTCACACAGTTTCCCCCGACCCCCCTTCTTTTCAAAACCCTCGGTTTTGAATAATTTCCGACACGGGGGCAACTGAAAATTTATTAAAATAAATTTTTCATGCGAAACGTTCTGGAACATGGCGGAATTACCTGGGTAGATATTCAAGACCCCACCAAAGAAGATGTGGAATATCTTCGAGCAAACTTTTCTTTTCACCCCGTGGTTTTAGACCAGCTCCTTCCCCCTTCTTGGGGAACCAAGGTAGAACAGTTTGCCTCGCACATCTTTTTCGTCCTGTTCTTCCCCGTATACAGCAAAGAGAGAAGGGACACGCGCCCCCGGGAGCTGGATATTATCGTTGCAGATAAGGTCTTGGTAAGCAGCCACTACAACACCATCATCCCACTAAAGGGCCTGTTTGACGAATGCAACATTTATGAAGAGCTCAGAGAGAAACACATGGGAAAAGGGGTGGGATTCCTGCTGCATCATCTTCTCCGCCGCATCTTGGAAGACTGCAGCGGCAAGGTGAGAAGAATAAACCAAAAACTCACTCTTATTGAAGAATCCGTCTTTGAAGGAAAAGAGCGGGAAATGTTAAAAGAGATTGCCTTTGCCAAGGCTGACATTCTCAACTTCTGGCGAATTGTGCGTCCTCAAAAAGGAGCCTTCACTTCTCTACGGGACATTTCTTCTGTCTTTTTCGGAGAACACCTCACCCCATACTTTTCACATCTGCGCAACCACTGGGCCAGAATCATGAGCGACCTCATTGCCTACAAGGAAACCATCAAAGCCCTGGAAGAAACCAACAACGCCCTCTTAACCGACAAGACCAACGAAATCGTGAAACTCCTCACTATTTTTGCGGTTATTGTCTTCCCATTATCGCTTTTGGCTGGTATCTTTGGTATGAACACAACATACCTGCCCATTGTGGGCCTTCCAGGTGACTTCTGGATTGTGACCGGACTCATGGCTACAGGAACCTTTATTATGATAGTGCTCTTCAAAAAAAAGAAGTGGTTTTAACCCCGCACATAAAATTTATGTGCGGGGTTAGTCTTGGTACTTGAGATAGGCTTGAGATCCGAAACGAAGGTCAATGTATTCTAACTCTTCCCTCCTCTCTGGAGGGACTTTTTGTTCCAGCACAAGCCGAAGCTTTGCTTCCTGCCAGTCCATGTCTTCTTTTGTATCCAGAAATATCTTGAATCCTTCCTGAGTTTTCGCCTGTATTTCCCCTCCTGCTGCAATATCAAAAGCCACGGTTGAAAAGCGTGCAAGCTCTCCTGCGGCTTGAAACTTTTCCTTGAAATTCAAGAGCAAAGAAAGCAAGGACGGGTCCAGGAGTTCCTGGCCCAGCTGCGGGCTCCCATCTGAATGAAATACCGCATAGTTACCCTCGTCTGTAACTTTCTTGTATGGGACACCTTTTTCGTCTATGGCCAGGCAAAGATCCTCTTTGCCTGCCTCGCCGGCAGGCGGGCACCAGGTAGCTTTCTGCTCTCGTTCCTGAATATTCACCCCCAGCGTCTTTGGCAAAGAGCGCTCAACGGAAATGCTGGAAATTAAAGGAAAAGCAGACAAGAGCTTCTCTTCCATATATTTTGCATCAAACAAAAGAATGCTGTTTGTGGGAATTCCCAGCCACGGCTTCCACCATGCCTCCCGTATTGTAAAAAGGACTCGCTCATTTGAAAGCTCGTTTGTGCCCTCCACACGGACCTCTTGAATTTCTAGCCAGGGAGAAAATACCACAGTCCAAAAAAGGAACGAAGAGAGAAAGAGAAATCCAAGCGCGTACCAAAAATACCTTCTCTTGAGAAACGACACCCGCTTCTTTTTCCTTTTAAAGCGCATTTGTCTTCTCATTACAGATGCCTTCGCATTCTTCTCACATACTCAAAAAATGCAGTAGGCCAATACTTCCATGACAACGGTTAATCCTGCGTTTTCACATAGAGATGCGCCTCTCCCCCAAACCCCTGCTTAAACAGCGTAGGGCCCGCCCAAGGATGAGAAGGCTGGGTCTTTGGGTCAACATATCCCCAAAAGTCATAAATCCTGCACCCTCTTTTTCTTGCCTCACGGATTGCCTCCCACTGCAAAAGATAAGGGATTGAATACTTGGCATATTGGGGCAAAGAAGCTGCATGGTGATAGAACCCAATGCCAGACCAAAAGACCACAAAAGAAGCAGCTGCAATCTCTCCTTTATACTTTGCAAAGAATAATTGTACCTGATTATCTTTTGAAAAAACCGCAAACTCATTTTCCAAATATTCTCTGGAAAAGGGGGTGAAGGCCTGACGCTGTGAAACTTGCTCATGCATTGCGCTAAAGGTTGCAACGTCCCCGGAACTGCCGGACTGTTCCAAGGCAATATCTGGATTTTTCATTGCCTGGCGCACAAGATACCTTGTGGTTTTCCTCATAGCAGAAAACAACTGGTCCTCTGGGATAAGAAGATTAAGTTTCCAAGAGGCCTCGGGATGCATTTGTGCGGGCGCTCTTTTAAAGCCCAGATTTTTAAAGATTGCTGTATTCTCCTTTGTTCTTTCCCACACGGGATTGATTCGGATAAAGCTTGCGCCCTCCTCCTTGGCAAGGTTCTTTAAAAGGAGCAAAAGCGTTCCTATCATCTCTTTTTGAGGAATTTTGGCCACCGGCCCATGAGGAACCAAGAGAAAGGTTCCCCTCTTTGCCGCCACCTTCACAATGAGAGCGACACCTCTAAGATCGCTCCCCTCATATAACCCATATCTCCATACCTTCTCTCGCATTAACCTTTGAAACTCTCCCCACTGCCAAGAGTGCAGAAAGGTTTTTTCCTCGCATTCTGCCAAAAACCCTTCCCATTCCTCTTTGTTTGTTATTCCCTTAATCTCCATATTCACTTGAATAAACTTAGTGAGACTAAGTTTAAAATGACTTCAGAAACGTGATAATTCGGTCTGCTGGTTTCTTAGTGATGTTGATATGAGTGGGGAGATTTAAGGTAGTTTTTGCTAACTCCTCGGCTTGATGACAACTCCCCCATTTGTATCCCATCTTTGCAATATCAGTATCATGAGGAGCAATGGGCGTGGTATACCAATCCCCCAGCAGCAAATTTTGCGCCCACGCATTTTTAATAATTGCGTGCGCCTTGGGGTGGCGTATGGGATAACGTAAAAAGATACTGCCTTCTTGGTATTTAGTATCTAGTATTTGGTATTTAGTATCTCTTAATTCACGCGCATAAAAATCTGCCATTTCTTTTCGGTGTGCGTTAAACCGTTCCAGTTTCTGCAGTTGTTTTCTTGCAAGAATAGCTAAAACATTAGGAAGTGCTTTGGGGAAATATCCTGGCCGGCTTCCACGTTTCTCTTTTTTGTGAACTGCTTTGGAAAGCATATGAATCCATTGAGCTACAACTAAAAGATACCTGCCAAAGATACTATAGGTAGGAAGGATAAGGAGATTCATCAACCAAGGGTGCAAAACCTGCTGCTTTATCCAAAGAAATGGTGGGTACCCTGCTTTTTGTTGATAGGCTCTTACCTTTTCAGCTAGCTCATTATCATTGGTGGCTACCATGCCTCCATATACGCAAGAGATAACCTTATCTCTTGAAAAGCTAAAGAAGGCAGCTTTCCCAAAGGTACCAACCTTCTTTCCTTTGTATGTTGCCCCCAAGGCATGAGCACAATCCTCCAAGAGAATGAGGTTATACTTTTTGCAGATTTCTTGAATTTTCTCCATATCAGCAGGATACCCAAAGGTGTGCTGCAGGAGTACTGCGCGGGATCTTGGAGTAATTTTTGCCACCAAATCTTCAGGAGACATGTTGTAATCTTTCTTGCAATCAACATACACAGGGGTAAGTCCTGACCACAGGATAGGGTTTGGTACTGCGTTGCAGGTAAAGGCTTGGATAAGAACCTCATCTCCCTTCTGCAACGAAAGAGCATCCAACAGGGCAAGGAAACTTGATCTGCCGCTATTGAAAGAATAGGCATATTGCACCCCAAGGTAGTTTTTGAACTCATCTTCCAATAGAGAAATGTCTTCCCCGCTTTTCCAGCGCCAAGGCTGCACATAGAGAGAAAGAGCAGCCCAAATATCGTCTGCTTCCGTGTTGGGAGACAAGGATATTGTAATGGGGCGTATCATAATTCCAAGAGGGAGAGGATGGCAGGGGGCACCCTTCCTTCCAGCAACACCACATCTCCTTTTCTTGCTGTAGCTAAAATCCTTTTCGCAATTTCCTCTGGATCCTCTGAAAGCACTATATTCTCTTCCTTCGTGCCTTTTTCTTTTGCCCCTTTCAAGAGAGAGGGAAATTCATCTGCGGTGGTAATAAATATTGTGTCGCATATCTCTCCTGCCTTTCTGCCAATCTCAAGATGCAAGCTACTTGAAGCTGAACCCAGCTCAATTAAAGAAGGCATGACTAAGATTTTCTTTCCTTGCCATAGTTTTAAATGTTCCAAAGCAGCGAACACTCCATCTGGATTTGCAGAATAGCTGGAATCCAAGATGTCAAAATCATTCTTTCCTTTTTTTAACTGCATGGCGCTTGCCTCCAGAGGGGCATCCTTTAAGGCCTCAGCTATCTCCACAATGGTCATGCCCAGTTCCTTTGCTGCGGCCCCTGCCAAGAGCGCATTCTCCACATTGTGCCCTCCCACCAAAGGAAGATTTACACTAGCCTCCTGACCGTCCTTGGCAACCAAGGTGAAGTTGACGCGGTCTTTCATGACTGCTACGTCTTTTGCGAATACATCTCTCCTCCCCTTTGTAGAACACCAAATATAGTTTGCAAAGGCTGAATTCCAAAGCTGAAGCCAAGGACCAAGCTCATGAAGCTGTTTTGAGTCGTCATTAAGGATCAATGCTCCTCCACTGGGCAGAGACTGCACTAGTTCCCCTCCTCCCTCTGCAGAAAAGAGGTTCATTTTAGATCCAAAGACCCCCAGGTGCTGTTCGTTGACTCCCGTCACAATGCCAAGGGTTGGCTTTGCCATATCAGAGAGAAGTTTTACACCCCCTTTGCTATACGCTCCCATCTCGCATATAAAGACCTGATGTTCATCAGTCAGGTCGTATAGTATGGTATGGGCAACACCCATTTCCGAGTTCTTGTGTTCAGGGGTTTTTACCGTGAAAAACTTCTTTTGCAGAATATGACTAAGCAACTCTTTGGTGGAGGTTTTTCCGTAGCTTCCAGTAATTCCCACCACCTTGAGCTCTTTTAGCTTCTCTCTTTTTTCTTTGGCCCTTTTCAGGATTCTCCTTCTTTCAAATATAGTGTAGGGCTGCCACAAAAGCACAACTAGAGAGCCGATAAGCAAGGAAAACAAATCAAAGAAAAGCAAAAAGAGGAATACAAAACCCGGAGCAAAAAGAAGAGCAGCTGCCAGAAACGAGGACTGCAGTAAAAGAACTGAGAGAATAAGCACAGCGGTCTTTCTTGTGAGAACGGGCAAGAGCAGTGTTCTCTTTCTCTTTGCATTAAAAAGCAGTACCGTTTCTCCTATATACAAGAGAATCAAAAGAGTTACTGCGGCCTCTCTTTGAAAAAGCCACAGGGCAAGCAAACCAAGCTTTAAAACCACAAAGGGATGGAAGAACAAGCGACGCCCTTTTTGCGTACGAAAATGCGCCACAAAGCGCTTCATATGGTATTCTTTTAACTGCCAAAGGTACAAGGCAAATAGGAGGGCTCTGGCAGTTCTGAGATACCAAAAGAATGAAAATAAAAGTAGCATGCTATTTTGCCAAAGAAATAATCAGTTCAGTTAATTCTTGAGGAACGTCAACATGAAGATTATGTCCGGATTCAGGCACAATGGAAAGTTGGGATCCGAGAATCGTTTGTTCCATAAGTCTTGCGTCTTTTAAGGGTGTAATACGGTCCTCCCCTCCCCAAATGAGAAAAGTGGGGACCGCAACCTGCGGGAACATCGCCGTTAAATCTTCTCGGATAACTTTTTGGAAAATCTCCCTCATGATTCCGTAGGTCTTGATGTAATCGGGGTGTTGGAGCATCTTGTACCCAATGCGTTTTATGTTCGTTCGCACATTGACCGGAGCCACATACAAGAGAACTCCAAGAATTTTTGAAAGCACCTTTAAAAAGTGTTCTCTTAATCCCGGACCTCTTCGTACGGCAGCCGGGGCCAAAAGAATAAGCTTTTCCACCCTTGAAGGCGAAAAAAGGGCTAGTTGAAGCGCGATTTGGCCTCCAACGGAATGACCCACGATAATGACCTTGCTCTCTCCTATCGCATCCATAAAAGCGAGAACCAGAAAAGCATATTCCTTGATGCCCCACACCGCATCAGGAGGAGAACTCGCGCCGAATCCGGGAAGATCTATGGCATAGACACGAAACCCCTGCTTCGTTATCTCGCTTGCAATTCTCTCCCATTTCCCAGAAGAACTCCCCCATCCATGCAGAATTAAAAGAGCTGGCCCCTCTCCTGCAATTTTATACCCCACCTGAAGGCCTTGAACATTGAGGCTTTCTTCTCTCATTTCTTCTTGATTTCCTTCTTGCCCAGATACTTTTGCAAGGCCTTGGGTATCTTTATACTTCCGTCTTTTTGCTGGTAGTTCTCCATAATGGCAACAAAGGTTCTGCCAATAGCAAAGGCGGTTGCATTCAACATATGCACATATTCTGGTTTCCCGTCTTTTCCTCGAAAACGAGTATTCAATCTTCTTGCTTGAAAATCCGTGACATTAGAAGCAGAACTTACCTCGCGATACTTCCCTTGTCCTGGCAGCCATGCCTCAATATCTATGGTAGAAGAGGAAGGACGAGACATATCTCCTGTTGCCAACTGCATCACCTGATATGGAATTTCCAGCGCTTGCCACAATTTCTCTTCAAAAGAAACTAGGAACTGGTGCTCTTCTTTGGACTTTTCTGGGTGCGCAAAAGAAAACAACTCTACTTTATCAAACTGATGAACGCGCAATATTCCCTTGGTATCTTTGCCATAGGAACCCGCCTCCTCTCTGAAGCAAGTTGAAAAAGCAACATATCTTTTCGGCAAATCCTTTTCATTAAATATTTCTCCTGCATGCATAGGCCCTACCGACTGTTCTGCGGTTCCC
>JAUYJZ010000013.1 GCA_030698465.1 bacterium
ACGTTTAATTTCTGAAAGAAATTATTACGTTTCGCCAGCACGTTCTTAGTCTCACTAAGGATTTTTTGTTTTCTTTGCCTTTTACGCTTAATGCAATATAATAGAGCGCAGAGATTAGATTATTTTATGGAAGCTCTATTCGTATCTGCAGATACGTAATGAAGTAAGGAAATCTTGATATTGTTTTATCTTTTTATGCTACACTATATATGAAGCTTGGTTCTTTTAAATTTCTTCCCAGAAGCTTTCTTGGCGTTGATATCGGCACCTCAAGTATTAAAGTGGTGGAGTTGTCCCGATGGGGTACGAGAAAGAGCTTAAAAAACTACGGGGAAATACGTTCTGCCGTTTTATACGACAAGCCCTTCCGCACAGCCGAGAAAAGCTCCCTGCTCCTTTCTTCAAAAGATATTGCAAGAGCCCTTCGAGCTATTGTAGAGGAAGCGAAGATTGAAACCAAGGAGGCGATATTCTCCATTCCGGATTTCTCTTCTTTTTTCACCCGCTTTGAGCTTCCTGAGATGACCCCAGAAGAGTTGCCGGAAGCCGTGCAGTATGAAGCGAGAAAGCATGTCCCCCTCCCTTTTGCTGAAGTGACCTTTGACTGGCAGATTCTCAACCGAAAGCGTCTGGGTTCAGCAAAGGAGCCTATCAAGATTTTGATGGTTGCAGTTCCCAACGAGTTAATCAACCAATATCAAGAGATTGCCCACCTGGCCAAGATCAAGCTTACCGCGCTCGAGGCGGAAGTATTCGGCCTTATCCGCTCTTCCTTGAATGAGGAAAAGAGCTCTGCGGTGATACTGGATATGGGAGCACAAACTACAACCATTAACGTGGTGGATCAAGGGATACTCCAATCTTCCCGGAGTATCGATATCGGGGGAGGGAGTCTTTCAGAGCGTATTTCTCAATCCCTGTCTATTGACCGAATAAAGGCAGAAGAAAAGAAAATGGGAGAAGGGCTTTCTTCCAAAGAACTCAAAACCGTGTTGACTCCCATGTTAGACACCCTGGTGACAGAGATTGTGCGGGCGACGCAGAATTTCAAAGGGAAAGAGATTCAAAAAGTAATTGTAGGAGGAGGCTCCGCCCTCTTGCCGGGACTCCTCCCCTATCTTGCAGAAAGCCTGCAGAAAGAGACCGAACTCATCGATCCTTTCCGTTCCATCTTTTATTCCCCTGTTCTTGAGGATACAATAAAGGAGATGGGACCCTCTTACGCAGTGGCAGTAGGAATGGCACTCCGTGGGTTAGAATGAGTGACCTCCCCTCGAAATACCAATGATAGAAATCATTCCAAAATCCCCCCAGAGCTCGTCCTTGTTTATGAAGGCTCTATTTGCAGCTTCCATTGCGGTTTTTGTGGTGGCATTTGGAGGATTCGCCCTACTGTTTTTTTTAGAATCAAGGACCCAAGGCAAGATTGATGAGGCAGAAATGCTCTTGACCACAGAAAAAACAGTAGAAGAAACAGAGCTGGAGCAAGAAGTATTTTTAGCCCGGGCCCGGCTACAGGATTTCTCTACCCTGGCCGCGCAAAGGAAAAACATGCTCTCCGCATTTTCTTTCCTGGAAAGCACGGTGCATCCCGATGTCACCTTTCTTGCTGTGAGTGTCAATACAGCGCTACAGGTAATGCAGCTCAAAGGACAGGCAAAGTCTTTTGCAGTACTAGACGAGCAACTTGCGGTCTTGCAGGCAAAAGCCGAGCAAAGCTCGCTTTCTTTGACAGACCTTCGACTTGGGCAAACAGGTGGAGTCGACTTTCAAATGGAGATACGCTTTCCAGCAGCATTCTTTCAATAATATGAATCCCGCCCTTTCAAATCACGCAAAGCAATCGGCGACCATGAATCGATATCTACAATCTATAAAAAGTACAATAATTAATATAATAGAAAGAGCGGGATGAATCGCACCCTCTACATAGGACTTCTTCTCTTTTCTGGTATTGCCGCTGGCATCTTTGTGACGTGGCCCAAGTTTCAGGAATTCTCGGCATTGGCCTTACAGCTCAAAGAACGCCAACGGGAAGTGGAGAACCGAGAAACCTATTTTGCTAATCTAACTTCGGTGCGTTCGACCTTAGAAGAGTTAAAAGAACCCTTGGCCAAGGTAGAAGCCGCCCTTCCTTCAGATCCCCAGCTTCCTGCTCTGTATGACTTTCTGCAGGGGACCTCCGCGCTTTCTGGTCTTTCTGTTCGGAATATTTCTTCTTCTGTGGATGATAAGGCGCAGGCCTTGGAGATGCGCACCATTCCGGTAACGCTTGAGCTCACGGGGTCCTGGGGAGCTATAAAAGAACTGGTTTCACGCCTGCAAACTGCCTCCCGCATAGTATCCCTTCAGTCCCTGAATGTGTCGGGAACCGAAAACCCCGGAACATTCCAGGTTGTAGCTCAACTCAACGCCTACTCATACTAAATATGCCAGCAACCTTTCTCCAACAAAAGAAGATTCAGCGCCGCCTCATTGTTGTATTGGCGATAGTGGTTTTAGTTAGCATATCGGTCATTTGGTGGGGATTTTTCCTAACTGCTCCCTCTCCCGAAGCAACCCTGCCTTCACCCAAAAAGGTGGATATTAATACGTCTATTCTTTCTCACCCCTTGCTCCAGGAATTAGATGAGCCAAGGGCAAAAACGCAAATTCCTCTGGAGGTCGGCAGAAGCAACCCATTGCTTCCTTCTTTGCAATGAACCTTCTTGAAATTCTTGTTCAGAAAAACCTCCTTTCCAAAGAAGCCGCAGCAGGGGTAGAAGAAGAGGCTGGAAAGTCGCAAAAGCCTGTAGAGGAGCTCTTGATAGAGAAAAACCTTATCCAAGAAGACTTACTGTTTTCCACTAAGGCAGAGATGCTTCAGATTCCCCTGCGTTCCTTAGAACCAAAGGATATTCCCTTGAAGGTTTTAGAACTTATCCCCGAGGATTCGGCTCTGCACTACCGCATGGTTCCTCTTTCGGCAAGAGAGGGGGTGATTGAGGTCGGCATGGTGGTTCCCGAAGACCCCAAGGCAAAAGAGGCCCTAAACTTCTTGTCTCGGCAGGGAAAGTTCTCTTTTCAGGTGGCGCTTCTCACTGTTTCGCAGTTCTCTTCAATCATGCGAATCTACCGGAACCAAAAGAGCGAGATGAGCCAAGCCGTCCAGGAGCTCCAAGAGGAAATGAAAGGAGAGAAAGGCGGAGAGCTAAAACCCCAGCTGGACCGTTTGGTGGAAGAAGCCCCGGTCACCAAGATGGTAGCTGTCATCTTAAGGAATGCAGTTGAAGGGAATGCTTCAGACATCCATATTGAACCCACGCGTGACAAGTTGCGAGTGAGATTCCGCATGTTGGGAGAGCTCTACTCTTCTTTGTTTCTGCCAAAGCGGGTCCATCAAGCAGTGGTGACGCGAATTAAGATTCTTTCTTCTCTAAAGATTGACGAGCAAAGAATACCTCAAGACGGCAGATTTTCTACGGTTATTGATGAGAGATCCGTGGACTTTCGTGTTTCCACCTTCCCTACTGCTTTGGGAGAAAAGGTGGCAATTCGGGTTCTAGACCCCGAGGTTGGATTGAAGTCCTTTGACAGCCTTGGCTTGGAAGGGCAAAACTTAAAGAAGGCAAAAGATGCCCTGGAGCGCCCCTTTGGACTGCTTTTAGTGACGGGCCCTACGGGGTCGGGGAAAACCACCACGCTTTATGCCATGCTTCAAAGCATACATCGGGAATCCGTGAACATTGTTTCCCTAGAAGACCCTGTGGAATACTTACTGGAAGGAGTGAACCAATCGCAGGTCAGGCCAGATCTTCACTACGATTTCCCAGAAGGTTTGCGTCACATTTTGCGCCAGGACCCAGACATCATTATGGTAGG
>JAUYJZ010000037.1 GCA_030698465.1 bacterium
TCGTTTGGCAGTAACTACTACGCGTATGAGGTGGTGTATCAAGAAATGGTGGACGAGCCAAATACCCAGCTCTGTTCTCCCTTGGTTGGTAGTGTTGTAGCGAGCAACAAAAACAACATAACTTTGGGCACATCTTACCCAACCAACCTACAGTGCTTTGGCTCTTACACGCTTAAGGTTTTGGGATGCATTGATACAGACAACACAAAAACCCAGTGCATTGAACAAGGAGAGGTGGCTTCTCACACATTTACCATTGGTGCTTCTTCAGCTCCAACAGGATTTGGAGGGCTCGTGCCTTGTGGCAGAGAAAACTTCAATGGGGACACACCTTGGGATGATAGAGAGCCCTGTGGCATTCAGCATATATTTCTGGGGCTTTGGACTTTATTAAACTTTGTTCTCTGGCGCCTCACTCCTATTCTCTTGGTTCTGGGGACTATGGCAACGGGAGCAGTCTTGTATTTTCTCTCATACAATGCACCAGAACTGCTGGCTCAAATTAAATCTGGGTGGAAGGCATTTGGAGTTGGAGTTCTTATTATGCTCTTCTCATGGTTTCTCTTGAACCTGCTCTTGGGATTACTTGGGTTTGATGTAACAATATTTGGAAGGTGGTACGAAGTTGTATTCTGATTCTATTCTCTTTTGCTTATGTTTTTGGTAAGATATATCAACATGACCGATAGAAAAAAAATCTTCTCCCTTTTATTTGGAATCACGCTTGTTGCTGTTGGGTTTTTTGCTCCTGTAACTATGGTTATTGCAAACCAAGACGGGGGGGAATTGTCTATGGAATCCTCTGCAGTATCAAGTCCAGGTACAGAAGAAAAGCCATGTGGCGCTCTCGATCAGACGTGTAAACTCTTAAAAACAGTAGGGGATTTTTTTTCCACCATCTGGAAAGGATTTCTAGAAACTACTCTGGGCTTTTTTGCCGCGGCATTTGGAGCTCTATTCTCCGGAGTTGCACTAATGGTAAACGGCATGATCGGCTGGTTAATGAACCTTACAGTAAACCCCGGAAACCCAAACACAACCGCAATTGTAAAAGTTGGATGGAAAATGTCTCGCGACCTTGTCAATCTTCTATTTCTGATTGTACTCGTATTTATTGGGTTTGCTACCATTCTCCGCCTACAAAGCTATGAGATGAAGAAAACCCTTCCTCTCTTGCTTATAATAGCGCTCTTGGTTAATTTTAGTGGAGTCCTGGTTGGACTTGTGGTTGATGCGGGTAACATCATCACGCAATTTTTCCTCCAAGGATCTCAAAAGATTGGATGGGATTCCGCTTTGGGATGGCCCGGAAGAATCTTAAGCGTCAGGGATATGACAGCTGGCCAAATAATAGCCGGGAACTTAGTACAAATCGTGTACTACATTGTTGCTATATTTATATTTTTCACGCTTCTTGCTGTTTTCTTTATTCGCACATTCGTTCTCTGGACGCTTGCTATTGTTGCTCCCTTTGCGTTTGCCGCGTACATCCTACCTGCAACCCGCAGCATATGGACTAAGTGGCTAGGAGCACTTATCCAGTGGTCTTTTGTTGGAGTTCCTATTGCGTTCTTCATGCTCTTCGCCGGCATCGCCATAGAAGAGACAAAGGAAGGAGGGTTGGCGCAAGGATCCCCGTTTCTTACCGAATTTCTTGGTCCCTTTGCCGCGCTGTTCTTCCTTTTTGTTGGTATAGGAACAGCAATCACCATGGCTCCGGCAGGAGCAAGCAAAGTGATGGCACTTGGACAGCAGTATGGAACAAAAGCTGTAAGTTGGGGCGGAAAAGCCATTGCCGACAAAACCCGCAATACGCTTCGCAATAGTCCAAAAGTGCAAGCATTTATGGATAGGGCGGAACAAAAAGCTCTTGCCTCTATTCCGGGAGAAGAAAAGTGGTATAGACTAGATAAAAAACTTCTTGGAGCAACAACGAGGGCTGTTGGAAGAGGAGCAAAGGTGCTTGGAAGCGGAATGGAAGAGAAGGTACGTCAAGAGGCAGAAAAAGCCGCGGGCAAAGAAGATGCCAGAGGAAAGGTCTCCCAGCTTAGAGAAGCGCTTGCTGGAAATGATATGGTTCGAGCAAGAGCTATTATTTCGAGCCTTGTAGAGTCGGGCCAGCTAGAAGACGCACAGAGCGCAATGGCAATGGGCAAGGGCAATGAGCTTAACTGGGAGAAAGATCGCATTCCGGAACTATTCCGAGATGCTGTGTCTTCTAGGGACTCTGGAGCACAGAAAGCAATTGCACGGGCGTTTGCCGGCACCAGAACGATTGCCGATATTGAGAAAGAGATTGAAGACAAGAAAAAAGAAGAAAGCACTTTATCACCCAAAGTGTTTGACGTGGAAATGGAAAAGCTTACAGAGGCTCTTGCCAAAGCTCAAGCGGCAAAAAGCAACACAAACGAACAAGGAGATATCGGAACATCCGCCCAGCTCGGCTCAATTATGCACCAAGAACTTAAGACGGCAATTGGGCGTAAACGCTTCGGCAATCTAACAGACGCACAAGCCGCAAAAATACAGGTTGACGAGCAAGGTCTCACAAAGAAAGACCGTGAAGAAAGCGGTTTCACCTCATATCTCGAAAAGACTGTGGCGGGCATAAAAACGGCCGATGATATGAAGCAGCTACAAGATGGATGGTGGAAAGGAGAGCGGGCAATGGAAGCGGCAAACAGATTTTGGAAAGGAAGTCAGTTCCAAGCCGCGGCAAACCAGTTCGGACGCACTTTTATTGAGGGACTCGAGGAATTCAAAAACACAAAAACTGCCGACTGGTTCTT
>JAUYJZ010000038.1 GCA_030698465.1 bacterium
TGAGCTTTTAAGCATCTCCACTTCCTCACGGGAAGGGTCGTGGTCAATAATTATAGGATACGCTTCCTTTTCAAATATGGCGCGCAGCAGGTGGGCATTGAGGCGGGTGGCATGAAGACCAATCCAGTCCAGGTCATATTCTTTGAGGCACGCCACCCGCGCAGCCGACTTTTGATACGACCTGGTTGTCTTCCCCCCGCCTACAACAATGATGAAGTTTTTTTCTTTTTTCAATTGCTCCAAGAGAAAACTTCGGAATTTCTTTAGATAGGGAACATTAATGCCCCCTTCATCTGAGATATGAGGAACCACTACAGAGCCCCCAAGGTGCATTACAATATATAATGTCTTCATTTCTTTGTGTACTTTGCCATAAACTTCTGGAGTCCAAGCTTTTTCAATTCCTGGTGCAAGGTATAGTACCCGCACCATTCCTTGCTGCAGAGCCAGGATTCTGCCGGATGCAGGCAATAGAAGATGTTTCTGTTTGCTGCTTCCATTATAGCATTCACATTGCGGAGAATGGTTGCTCTATCTACAAAGGGACGGGCAACTTGAAAACGCACAATCTTTGAATCCTTTTTAGAAAGCACGATATAGTCCTTGCTAATGGCTTTGGGGTATTTCCCAGTAATACTATGATACCCCAGCTGATAGATTGCAAGCTGGGGGTCAACTCGTATGTCTTGTTTGTTGGGCGACTTCCTTGTGGTTTTTAGCTCATGGATAACGCCCTGCTTGTCGGTCATATCTATTCGCCCCACAACCTTGATTCCCTTTCCTGCTGGGAACTCAAAGGCCTCTTCCACAAGATCTGGCTTGATATACTGGTTGAGCTTTTTGTAGTAGACCTCAATGCCTTTTAAGCCACTTTCCACGAGATCTTCAACCTTCATACCCTTTTCTTTTGAAAGGTACTCACGGGTAAGAAAAGGGCGGGCCGCCTCCAGCTCTATTACATAATCTTCCAAAGCGTTTTGAAATGCGCCAACAAAAAACTCCTTTGCTTCTGCCACGGGAATGCCTTTTCCGTCTTTCTTTTTTTGGTCAAAGTGATAGGCAAGAGTTTCGTGCAAGGCAAATCCGTGCTTGAAAACCTTTTTTGGAGAGCGCTTCAGCCCAAACTTATAACGAAACAGCCAGTGTTCCGGGCACCTTACATAGGTCATCAACTGAGAAAAACTAACCTGTCTCATTCATTTTTCTGGAAGGGCTCTAACACATCCTGGATTGCTTTTCTGTATACGCAGTAGTCGCAATCTGCAGAAGCCGAAGGCAGCTTGTCTGACTCTAGACACGCTTTTGCATCCATTAAAGCCTTTTCTACCCAGGAATCATCGCCCTCATAGGGGATGACTTTCGCGTCAAACTCAAGGCGATCATCAAATGTTTCCCGATTGGTCTTGCCGTTCACATACACAAAGTATCCAATAGGAGAAACCTTGAATCCCTCTTCTTGGTGGCGGAGGATCCACTGGTACACCTCCATCTGGTTTTTATAGGAGCGCTGCCAATCTGCGTCCAGGGTCACTTCTCCGTTCTTTGCCGTTGCCTTGTAGTCCACTACATGCAATTCCCCTGCTGAATTTTGCCAAATATCATCCACAGCTCCAGTTACCAGGAACCCAGAAGGCTCATGCTCATACTGGAGTCCTTTTAAGGTTTCTCTCCATTCATTTATTTTTGGGTGCTGAAATGGTATGGCATCAACACCATATGTTTCCAGTAGCGGGTGCATGGTTTGCTCTTTTCTATATATGTCAAATTCTTTCTTTAAAAGCGTGTCCACTGCAGAATTTAAAGAAAAGGGGTATCCTGGCGGCTGATCTACGCCGAGTCTACGGTCAAGATAAAAGCAGCGAGGACACTTCAAGAAGTTCTCAATCTTTGAACGGCTTAGGCGAAAACCCGCTCTTGCTGAAGGTTCATACAAGTTTCTGCTTCGTTTTCCAGAATAGAATTGAGACATATTAAAAGAATGCTTCTTTAGCATACTATTCTATTTTAAACAGGGCAAGTTTCAATTCAAGTATTTTTTTAGCTGAGTCTTGAATGCACCTTGCTAAGGTATCATCTTCCTTTGTCGCCTCAAGGAATTCATCATAGAACTGTTCAACCTTGCTTGCATCTGGATATCCTGCAACCAAAAGAATATCAACTCCGGAGTACACTGCATAGTGTTTCGCAACAGTGAAGACACCACTCTCCCTATGTCCCTGAATTAAACTGCTCCTTGCCACGCCACTCCCCAACCCTAAAAGCATGCTCAGAACTTTGTAGAGAAGCCTGCGGGGTACTCTCTACCCATGGGACACGGGATACGATCCCACCCTTTCCGGGGTTACCATAGTTCCCTCAAAGCCCATTAAAAGAACTTGTCCCGCGGCCTGTTCCAAGGAGAATCCATGCCTATTGTCTCTCCTCAAAAAGAAATATCAGGAATGCAAAACCAGCAAGGATAGCCAATCCCGCAAGCAAAAAGAGAACTTTTCTCGTCTTTCTCATCTCATAAGGTTGAGACCCGTATCCTCATCAAAGAAGCGATCAATCTTCCCTTCAAGGCGAGTAAGAATAATCTCACAAGCACCTGAAATCAGCGCCTTGTTCACATGCCCTGCCTTGGTTTCCATTGCCTTATTAGAAAACACGCCGTGGCCATGGACCACCATATCATTCCCTAGTTTGGATACATTTCCGGCTAAAGATACGATCTCCAGATTCTCTTGGAAAAGGGCTGTCACGTATTGTTTTGCCCCAAGGTCATACCAGGCCAGTTCCACCTCGCTTGTAGCTCCAATGGCATGAAAAAAGGCAGCTTCAATTTGATATTCCTCACAAAATTTCTTTACCTCCTCTATCAGCTCTTCCCCTCTTGAAAGAGATATAACGTATGTATTGTTGTCTTGCAGTATGCGCTTCATATCTTTATTGTATCAAAAAACCGCTTGCATAGCGATTTTTCCAATGCCTACTTTGCTCCTTTAAATTGGTGGCTGCTTTTTGCTAAAGATAAAAATGTAGAGGATTTCCAAAACAGCAAGGGTATTTATTACCAAAAGCGCCACAAACCATTTTTTCTCACCTCTCTTTGCTGCTCTCCATAGGGCAACTCCTTTCCAGGGAAGAGTCCATAGGGCAATGCCAACGAGAAAAAGAGGATGTGCAAGAAATTGTTCCATAAAACTTAATTTCGTTAAGGAATTATTGCAGGCACGTTTTCAAGCTTGGGTTGAACTTCCAGCTCAAAGCAGGTTCGTTCTGCCTCATGTTCCCATACTTTTGAGGGCGGAAAGCGAAGAGAACTTCTGTTGTCTGCTGAGGAAAGAACAAATACAGCACATAGTTCATACTGCTTCTCTGCTACAACCTGGTATTCATAGGGATTCTTGGTTATAGCATCGGCGGTAGACTCAACAAAGTAATAGCGGGAGTCCTGCAGCTCTTCTAAGGTTTGGGGAAGCTTCTGATTCCTTGCCCAGTACTCATCAATCGCAAAAGAGATCTGCTGGAGATCAGACACTCTTCTCTGGTCTGCTTGCAAAGATCGCTGGGTTGTAGGAGAACCCACAAGGAATATGCCGTATCCTATCGCAACCACTACGACACCAATCACTAAACGCACAAAAAGTGTTGAAACGAAAAACTGTTTCATGATTCTTTTTCTTCTTTCTGGAGATCAGAAAGATAGTATCCAAAGATACTCCCCGCAATACCAAAGACAGTGAGGGCTTTCAAGAAGAACCGCACGGTAAGCTCCCCTCCCAGCAAACTAGAAAGCACGGTGATTAAGTCACCAATGAGTACAGCGGCCGCAATAACAAGGGTTACATAGGTTAACCACTTTTTTACCTTTGACTCCTTTTTTTCAGGGTCCTTTTCTGTCCCCTTGTGCAGGGCCCTGGTAAGCACCAGGAAGATGGGAAAGGCAACAATCAAAGATGCAATAGTGCTGGTGGAAACACCCCTCCCGTAATCCAAGGCGTCGGGGAGCCAAATAGGGATAAAAGAAAATATCAAAGCACCAAAGCTTATAGCTGAAATATACAGGGTAATAAAAGAAATCAAGTACAAAAACGCCTCCCTGGCAGCCAGGTAGGGCTTTTTCTTTGGTACGGGTATGACAAAATCCACCTCCGCAAAGGAGTTTAAAATCTTTGTAATCTCTTGCTCCTGCCATCCTGCTTTCAGTAGGGCGTCTTTGATAGATGACCTGCTCTGGTTCTTTTCCAGCGCCTCTTTAACAAATAAACGCAGCTCATTGTTCATATCTTCATACTATACCTTTTTTGAAAACTCTTCCACTCTTTAGTGAGCAGTGATACACTAAGAACATATGAAACCGTTTGCTGAAAGAACACATGAAAAAATGAAGGAGGTGTTAATGGACCCCGCAGCTCAAGGCCCTGAGGTGTATTATTATATGATCCGCGGAGGGAAAGAAAAGAAGAACATTACCGTTTGGGAAACTGGCATTGTGGGTAGGGAATACATCAAGACATACGGGCATTACCACGTTGGGGAGCTGGACGAAACCTACTGGGTTCTTTACGGAGAAGGGATTGTTCTTTTGCAGACAAGAAAAACAGGTTCCAATGGCAAGCCCGTGGATGATGAAATAGAAACATTCAAGGCGATTCGCGTGAAAAAAGGAGATGGTGTTTTTATCCCAGCTGAAACAGGGCATCTTGCAGTGAACATAGGAAAGACCTGGCTGGTAACGGCCGACGACAGTCCTGTAAACTTCAAAGAAAAAGACCCGGTAAGTCTCCCGGGACACGCTGATTATGATGCAGTGCAAAAGATGCAAGGATTCGCCTACTATGTTGTTGAGGACGGGGGTGAGCCAAAACTTGTGAAAAATCCTCGTTACAGGGCAATTCCAGAGGCCTCTATTGAACAAGTGTAAAGATTTATAAGTTTTCTAGAACCGCGATAATGTTTTTTGCGGCTAGCTCTGCCATGGCATCCCTTGTTTCCTCCGTGGCAGAAGCAATGTGTGGGGT
>JAUYJZ010000051.1 GCA_030698465.1 bacterium
CCGGGCAAACATGTAAAATCACGCCATTCTCGCAAAAGCAAGAAGCGTTTGGAGGTAAAGTGGCTTATGCTAGAAGCCAAGAAGAAAAAGAAGAAATAATATATTCAAAGAATCGCCAAGTAGGTTTTTGTATTGACAGAAATAGATTTTTTATGATAGATATAGGATAAACAAAAACAAGAAAGGGGGGAATATGGCCAAAAGAGGACTCAGTTTTCAATCGGTTTCTCCTGACGATGTCTTTCGGGAAAATGGCACCAGGAACAAAGTGAGGGTGGAAGCGGTATCGGGGGGATCGGTATTTATTCGTCCCATAGATGGGTTACTGTGCGATGGGTGGTCGAAGCTAGTAGGAGACTTTCTTAGGAATTATACACTAGAGTAAACTGGCAAAAATATACCCCATACCACGGAAAGCCTCCTAGCTGCAAGTTAGGAGGCTCCTTTTTATTAAGGAGGTCGTCAGGGAGGTTTTTTTCGTAGAGCAATCAAGTGAAAATCATCTTTACAGGTTAGAGTAAATATGATACTATGTGAGAGCCAAATGAGAGAAGCTATGAAGACGGTTTGGCAAGGAGACAAAAAACTACAAGAGCGTTTGCGGTTTCGCTAAGTTTCTGAAGCGTTTGTAATCTCCTTTTGTTATCGAGGAGATTTTTTGTTAGGTAAATATATGAGTATGGAGATAAGGAATATTGCAATTATTGCCCATGTGGACCATGGGAAAACCACACTTACCGACGCTATTTTGCGCCAAACAGGGGCTGCAGCTAGTGATGAGGTAAGTATGGACTCAAATGCGCTTGAGCAGGAGCGTGGTATTACGATTTACTCAAAAAATGCAGCCGTTCTCTATAAAGGCACAAAGATAAATATTGTAGATACACCAGGGCATGCAGACTTTGGGTCTGAGGTAGAGAGAGTATTGCGTTCTATTGATTCAGTATTGCTGGTGGTGGATGCTGCCGAGGGTCCAATGCCACAAACCCGTTTTGTATTAAAAAAGTCTCTTGAGCTTGGATTAAAGCCGATTTTGGTAATTAATAAAATTGACAAACCCGCAGCCAACCCAACCAAAGTGCATAACGAAGTGTTTGAGCTCTTTTCCGCATTGGGAGCAACAGAAGAGCAATTAGATTTTCCGGTAGTGTATGCTGCAGCACGGGAGGGGGTTGCAAAACGGAAGATAGAAGACGATTCAAAAGATCTTGCACCTCTTTTGGATATGATTCTGGAGTATGTTCCTCTAGCTTCAAAAGATAGTGAAAAACCCTTTCGTGCACAACCCTTTAATCTAGCGTACGACAACTTTCTTGGAAGACTCGGGATTATTAGGGTGTATAGCGGAAGCGTTCATGTTGGGGATAGCGTCTATGTAAAGAAGATTGGGGGAGAGAGTATAAAGTATAAAACAACAAAACTATTTTCGTTTAATGGTGTATTGCGCGTAGAGTCAGATTCGATAGAAGCAGGAGATATTGGTATTATTGCCGGCTTGTCTGACGTGTACATCGGAGATACTATTGCGGATTCTGCGGAAGCTGAACTTTTAGATGCAATTTCAATAGATGAACCAACCATTGAACTTACCTTTCTGGTAAACGACTCTCCGTTTGCCGGGACCGAAGGAAAGTTTGTTACAAGCAGGCAACTCAGGGAACGTTTGGAAAAAGAACTTGAGGTAAACGTGGGATTAAAAATAGATTTTGACACACAGTCTTCTGAACAATTTGTTGTATATGGAAGAGGGGAGTTGCACATAGCCATTCTTCTTGAGAACATGCGCAGGGAAGGGTATGAACTTCAGGTTTCGCAACCTCAAGTCATCCTAAAAGAGATTGAGGGCAAAAAGCATGAACCTTTTGAAGAAATTGTGGCGGACGTACCAGAGGAGTTTCAAGGAACAGTTATTGAAAAGTTGAGCACACGCGGGGCTCACATGACAAATATAGAGCTTAAAAAGGGGCGCTCTTTCATGCAGTTTGAAGGCCCGAGTAGAGGCTTATTTGGATATCGAAGCCAATTTATCATTGATACGAAGGGTAATGGGATTTTAGCAAGCCGAGTTGTTGGATATCGTCCATACGCAGGAGAAATCACACAGAGAAAAGTGGGTTCAATGATGTCTGGAACAACCGGCAAAGCATTAGCCTACGCCTTAGATAACTTACAAACCAGGGGTACCTTGTATATTGAAGCCAACACCCAAGTATATGAGGGTATGGTAATTGGAAATACGGCAAAAGGAGAGCAAATGACGGTAAATCCAATTAAGGGAAAACATCTTACCAATATGCGAGCTGCTGCTGCAGATGACGCCATTAACTTAACTCCTCCCCGCAGTATAACCATTGAAACGGGGCTTGAGGTAATGGATAAAGATGAGTATTTGGAGGTAACACCCAAAAGTGTGAGGCTGCGAAAGAAATATCTCAAAGAAATAGACCGTTCCAAAGCAAAACGGGGAAATAAATAATGGAGGAGAATTTAGTTTGACGACATTCCATTTTCCGTGAGTGCGCGTTTTCGCATGTCTACATACCTGTCGGTTTCATCCACAATCTCCCCGACGAGTTGTTCCAGAACGTCTTCAAGGGTCACAACTCCTGAGGTGCCGCCGAATTCATCTTGTACGATTGCAAGGTGATAGCGCTGTTTTTGAAATAGAGGGAGAAGCACATCTGCTTTTGTGTTTTCAGAAATATATATTGCTTCCTGTGCAAAACTTTCTACCGTTGCGTCTTTTTGGTCTTTCCCCAGTGCGATAAGTAAATCTGTTCGATTGCACACACCTAAGATAGTATCTAAATCTCCTGAGTACACAGGTAGTCTTGAGAACTGAAGATTGTAAATTTCATTTGCAAGTTCTCCTATGGTCTTTTTGGCTTCAAGTGCGTAGATAACTGTCCGCGGTGTCATTATTTTTTTTGCAGGAATATCATTCAATGTGAATACCCGGTCAATCATATCACGCTCGTCACTTTCGATTTCTCCTTCTAGATGTCCAATATGAGAGAGTATTTGCAATTCTTCTTCAGAGACAATTTTTCGTGCAACCCCAAAGCGGTTAGTGATTTTTTCCAAAAGAACAATGAAAGGCAGAAAAAGTTTTATTGAAAACAGAAGCGGGCGAGCTACGAAACAAGAAATTTCCTCTGAAAATTTTTCACCGAGTGTTTTAGGGATAATCTCGCCAAAGGTAATAATTAGTACAATGAGAAGTGTGGAGATAACTCCAAGCCATGCGCTACCAAGTATTTCGGCCGCGAGTACACCAACAAAAATACTCCCCGCAATATTTATTGCATTGTTAAAAATCACAATCACCACGATTGGCCTATTCATTCCCTGCTTAATCTTCACAAGAGATTGTGCCCCGCTTTTTTTCTGGGCCACAAGAACGCGTGCGCGGCTAAGAGAAACAGAAAAAATGGCTGCCTCAATCCCAGAGAAAAACGCAGAACCAGCGACAACCGCAAAAATTAGAAGTAAAAGGTTATCCATGTCGCTACAAGTATGACACAAATAGGCCTATTTGTACATAGTGGTGGTAGTATTGACGGCAGTTGCCTGTGTGCTATAATAGCACTTGTTCAAATCAAAGCTGTAAGAGAAGCAAGGTCGGGTTTCATGTCTGCAGCATTCTGTATTTGAAATTAACAAACTTACTTCTGTAACATCAATGCAAGAAGGAACAATCGCTCGCTTAACTGACCGAGGATTTGGATTCATCACCCGTGAAGGGGAAGAGAAAGATCTCTTCTTTCACTCAAACGAGCTTCAGGGTGTAGAGTTCAAGGACCTGCAGGTTGGCGACAAGGTAACCTTTGAAGTGTCAGACTCCCCCAAAGGGCCTAACGCCACAAAGGTAAGCCGAGCATAAGCTACAAGGGCGCCCCGAGAACCGGGGCGCTTTTGTATTTAAAAACTCTGTGATACGATACAGAAATGAATCCGTTTTTCCTGACTTTTTTGGTCGCCCTGGGCATTGCAGCCCTTTCTCTTTCCGGGAGTTTTCTGCTATTTTTAAGGGATCATATTGTAAAGCAGATTTCCCTATATCTTCTTGCCTTGGCTGCAGGCGCCTTGCTGGGAACCGCATTCTTGCACATTCTTCCTGAAGTAGTGGAAGAAGGAGTTCCAGAGTGGGGATTCTTGATTCTGCTTGGCGGGTTTCTCTTTTTCTACATTGGAGAAAAGCTTCTTCACTTGCACCACGGAGTTGCAGGAGTAGATGAGCACAATCCCCGTGCCTTGGGAGTGTTAAGTCTTTCAGCTGACGCTGTGCACAATTTTGTTGATGGCATTATCTTGGCCGCTGCTTTTTTGGTGGATGTAAAACTCGGGCTGGTGACCGCAGCTGCAGTTGCCTTGCACGAGGTACCCCAAGAGATAGCTGAGTTCGGAGTGCTTTTGTATGCTGGATTTTCAAAATACCGGGCGCTTGTTCTCAACTTTCTTTCTGCTACCACTGTGATTCTTGGTGTTATTGCCGGATCCCTTCTTAAAGAGGCCATTCTTCCCTTTATTCCTTTTGTATTGCTGTTTGCTGCGGGAAGTTTTCTGTATATCGGAGCTTCCGATTTTGTCCCTGAGTTCAAGAAAGAACGGAATCTAAAAAAGAGCCTATTCTTGTCCCTCACCTTCTTTTTCGGTATCTTTTTAATGTGGGTATTTACCCTCATAGAGTAATATGCCAAGTTTTCTGAAACGTCCCTTGGTTATTTCCGCAATTATTGTTTTCGGCATAGTTTCCGTGGTTTTATTCATGGGGGGACGTGGAGAATCCCGTAATGAAACAGCCGAGGTCGTGAGGAGAGATATTTCCCAGGAAGTTGCGGTAACCGGAAGAGTACAGTCAGCAAAATCCGTAGAGCTTGCTTTTGAGAAAGCAGGCAAGGTGGCTGGCGTGCAGGTACAGGTAGGAGAGCGGGTGAGCCCCAGAACACTTCTTGTTAGCTTGGATGCGGCAGAACTTCTTGCGAATCTCGCCGAAGCTGAAGCTGACGTGAAAGCGCAGGAGGCAAAACTGCAGGAACTTGAGCGCGGCACGAGACCAGAGGAGCTTCGGGTGTACGAGGTGAAGGTGGAAAATGCAGAGGCATCCTTACAAGATGCAAAGAGGAATGTATTGAATACCTTAGAGGGTTCCTATACCAAGGCAGACGACGCGGTGCGTAACAAGGCAGCGCAGCTGTTTACCGCTCCCTGGAGCTCGAGTTCCCAGCTGCGTTTTTCCATCTCAGATTCCCAGCTCAAAGTTGAAGTGGAGAGCACGCGCCTTGCCGCAGAAAATATGCTGGTTGTCTGGAGTATATCACTTACCACGCTCAGCGTAGAAGACAATCTTGCTGCAGCTATTGAACAAGGAAAGGAGAGTCTTTCTGCGCCGAAGTCCTTTCTGGAAAAGTCAGCTTTTGCCTTAAGCATTGCCGTTGTAGAACCCGGCATTACGCAGACGAATATAGATTCCTGGAA
>JAUYJZ010000067.1 GCA_030698465.1 bacterium
CGGGGTGCGATTTTTAGGATGTACTTTCGCCAAAAAAGCAGGCAGGGTCCCAGCTCTACCCATGGAAAAAGACACGCGAGAAGAAGAAAAAATAGTAGCATTGAGAGCAGCAAAAGCAGCCAGCAAACCCCCAAAAACAATCAGCCATTCTAGTCCCGGCAAGAAAAAGTGAGAGGCTTGTATCAGGGCTCCCTGCCCCGCTTCGGATAGAACCTGCCAGCCGGGACCTCCCGCCAAGGCACTGAATATAATTAAAAGATACAAAAAACAGATAATAGCCAGCGAAAGAAAGATTGCCCTTGGAATATTCCTGCGCGGATTCTTCAACTCTTCTCCGGACTGAACGATTATTTCTGAGCCCTCAAAACCAATATATATTAAACCCATTGCTGAGATTAAACCGAATAAACCCAGAGGGAAAAAGGGGGTAAGATTAGCCTGCAGGCTAGGTTCTCTAAAAAAAGAAAGCAGGCCAAAGACAATAAAAGCACCGAGCACTAAAATTTCAAGATAAACAATAATTTTCCCGAGCTTGCTTGTTCCCGCCACACCCTTATAGTTAACCCATCCTATAAATAAGATTATGGTCACGGCTATCAGTTTCTGGAATACGCTTCCTTCGCTGAAAAAAGAAAAAGAAATACCCAAAGACGGCAGAATGAAGGAAAAAAGCATGAAACTGAGATAGAAAGAAAAACTCAAAGCATAAAGTCCGCAAGCAACAGCATTGGCAAACCAAGAAATCCAGCCGGTAATGTGGCCCGCCAGGTTACCCAAACCTCTTCTAGTCCAGACAAAAGCACCTCCGGCTTCCGGAAAGGAGGAACCCAGTTCCGCATAAGCCATGGCGGTCATAAACGCAATAATTCCATTGAGAATTATAACTAAAATCAAAGAAGGGCCGGCATAAGACAAAGCTAATCCAGTTAATGTGAAAATGCCCCCTCCAAGCAGGGCTCCCACGCCTATTAAGGTAGCATCCGACAAGCCTAAAATCCGGGCCAAGCCAAATTCTATCTTTGAATTTTTAGCTTTGTTGAATTTCATAAGACACAATTCGCTATACTATACTGCTTTTCAACTAAAAAATCAAGATAAAAACCGCTGGTTTGGCGATTTGTCTTGACTTTACCGTCTAATGGGCTATAAAGAGGCGCACAAGCAATTGTTCCTTCACAAAATCAAACCAGAAAGGAGAAACACCATGCGTTTCATTACGGGGATACTTCTATTTGCATTCCTGTTCCTACTGACAGCATGCGCTACGCCTGCTGAACAAACCCCGACGCCAACCCCAACCAGGCCAACCCCAACGGCAACGTTAAGCCCCACACCCTCTCCGGCGCCGACCCCAACGCTTGTCCCGACTTCTAGCCCCACAGCTACTGCAAAACCGACAAGCACGGCAACGGCTACGCAGAATCCGACTGTAACGCCAACCCTGATTCCCTCTCCCACGGCCACGCTGACCCCTTCTCCCACCTCGACGCCAACCCCTTTTCCCACTCCGACAGCGACTTCAACCCCAACTCCAACCCCAACTCCGTCACCAACCCCCTCTCCGGTGCCCACACCGACTCCCACCCCTACTCAAACTCCAACCCTAAGTCCAACCCCGACTCCGTCACCAACGCCCACCCCGTTCCTTATCGTACAGGAATCGCTGAAATTCCAGCAATACGAGGAAACATCTTCTGACAAAACAATCATGGCCGGAGAAGAAGTACGCATGGCAGTGGGCCTAAGGAACATCTCGGGATCCCCCCAAGAGGTAAGGGTCAGGATGACAGCAGGAATAGGGGCCATAGAGTCGGTCATCTTTGTCTCGAGGATACAAGAAGGACACCAAGGGATGAAAGGAGTAAACGTCACCGTGTCTGCGGAAAACGTTCTGCTTTACTTCTTCCTGCGTGCGGTTCCCGGGGCAGAAAAGGGATGTGCGGATTATTCTGCCATCATCGAGCGGCCGGGACTCAGAGGAAGCTTCTATGAAATCGGCAGGATCCGGGTTGCAGAGAATCTGTGCGTGGCTCCCTCGATTTCTTCGCATTACACCCCTCCCTCCTTGCCAGAAGACGAAGGAATTATGGTAGGAAAGCCGTTCTCCAGTACGCTGCGCGTAAAGAATCTTGCAAGTGTAACCCAGCCATTCTGCGTGGTTCCCGAGGTGATAGCGGACGGATCCCCTTGGAGCGTCAGCACCATTACCGAGCGTCTCAAGATTACCGTGTCCGTTCCCTTCTCTACCCTCAACCCCTCTGAAGTAAAACCGTGGGAAGAACTGAAAATGCTCGGAAAAGTGGAATGGACCCTGGAAATAACGATGACCGTCCTCCCCATAGGGAAGCCGCCTGAAACACTCAGCATCTCATTTAAGGCAAAAGGGTTCCTGGAATGCTGAACGAAGATGCCAATGACAAAGGACATACCTGGCTGGTATGTCCTTTTTACTTTTTCTAACACCGATACCAAAAAATCACCTGTTTGGCGACCTAAAAATAAGAATAACTATCCTTCGTAATGTTCCTCTGCTGCCATGGCATCAGCCCTGGTTTTGTGTATTGTTCCCACTGCATGCTGAGGGGGTGAATACAAGGTATACAGCTTCATTGAAACATCAGAATCATTAATGATATTGTGCCTTGTTCCGACGGGAACAACAACCGCACTCCCGTCTTCAATGAAAAATCGCTCCCCTTCCAACACCGCAGTCCCTTTTCCAGACTCCACACGGATAAACTGGTCAAGGTTCTCGTGAACCTCTTGGCCAATATCCTCTTTGGGCAAAAGAGACATAACTACAAGCTGAACTTTGGCGTCTGTATACAAAACCTTCCTAAAGTTCTCGTTCTCTAGGGCTTCTTTCTCTATATTGTGTACGTATCCTTTCATGCCTTTATTCTATCTCAAATACCTTTTGACGAGAAGCAAATCCGGAAACCAGTCTAACCTCTTTTCCAAAATATTCTTTTAAGACTCTGACTATAGCCTTGTTTGCTTTCCCTTTCTTTGGGGGTTCTGTAACCTCAATCACAAAGTTTGTTTCACTAATCTTTTTAATATATTCTTTATTCGCACCTGGTTTTGCTTTTACAAATATTTTCATAAAGCTAACTCACGTCCAAACTTAACTCGGTTAAGTTTTACCTTAACTTCTTCTTTCTTAGAATGCACTACTCCCCTTCTCCCAGTAAGAGTACTAGAGCTCCTTCCTTTACTTTCTGGTCCAGCTTTATGCCCACTGAGTCCCCTTTCTCTCCCTTTTCTATGGGCTTGTACTCTTTTTGCATGGAAGAAACCTCTTGTTCAAAGGATTGTTCTCCCCGTTCAATCTTAATGCGATCTCCAACGTTGAGATCGCCTTGGAGTTCCACAATGCCCACCCCGGCCTTGTCGTAGTAGTGAATGACTTTGCCTATTGGTTTCATATAGATAGAAATGATGAGGAATTGGCCTCGACCTTTCTCTTCTTAAAGCTTAAACTCCTCTTTGTCTGTGGGAAGGTCAAATCTTGCCTTGATCTTGTTAAGACGCCTGTCTACTGCAGAAAAGACCCGCTCCACGTCTTCTTTTATGTACTCATATCGGCTTTTGTCGGCGCAGTTCCCAAGGATTTTCAGGGTCTTTAAAACCCTATTTGTCCTGGCCTGGGCCAAGCGCTTGAAGCGACTGCGCTTATCCTCATTTTTGGGGGATTTTTTCCTCATATTTCATTATTCCCCTTCCAGCCAATGCCGTCAATCACGGAACTATTTGAGATACTTTCTGCCTTTTAACTTGTCTGGCAGTAGATCTTCTTTGGTATATTTCTCATACCCTTTTCCATAGTCCAAATCCTTCATTAACTTGGTGGGAGCATTTCTGATTTTCAAAGGAACAGGCAGATTCCCATATTCTTTAACATCCTCTACGGCCTCAAAGTATGCATTGTACGCGCTCTTGTCTTTCTTACACTCACAAAGATACGCCACCGCATGCGCCAAGTTTATCGCACACTCTGGCAACCCAATGATCTCCACTGCTCGAAATGCCGCATTTGCCACTACCAGGGCTGTAGGATGAGCTAAACCAATGTCTTCTGAAGCAAAGATAACCATTCTTCTTGCTATGAACTTTGGGTCTTCCCCTGCATCAATCATACGAGCCAGGTAATACAGGGCGGCATCTGGTTGTGAAGCCCTCATGCTTTTAATAAAAGCAGAAATGGTGTTGTAGTGCTCCTCACCCTTCTTGTCGTACCGAAGAAACTTTGCCTGCAAGGTGTCTTTTAAGGTATCTACGGTTATCTTGTGATAGAGCTCTTGAGTATTCTCAAGCATTGAGATTGCTTGCCGTGCGTCTCCATTTGCCATTGCACACAACCAGTCCGTTGCCTTCTTGTCTAGCTTTAACCCTGTCTGCTTTATTATCTTTGCCATTTCTTCTAAAGAAAGCTCGTTTAGCACAAACACCCTACACCTTGAAAGCAAGGGTGAGATAACCTCAAAGCTGGGGTTCTCTGTAGTAGCTCCAATAAGGGTAAGCTCTCCTGTCTCTACAAAAGGCAAAAGATAATCTTGCTGGGCCTTGTTAAAGCGGTGAATCTCATCTAGAAACAGAACTTTAGAACTATCTCCAGTCTCTTCTTGCACAATCTTTTTAATGTCTGGCTTGCCGGCTGAAACCGCAGAAAGCTCATACAGCTTTGCATTTAGACTCTTTGCATATATCTTAGCCAGAGTTGTTTTGCCAGACCCCGGAGGTCCCCACAAGATAAAGGAAAAGAGATGTTTTTTTGCAATGGCAATATTCAAGGGTTTTCCCTCCCCTACTAAGTGTTCTTGCCCAACAAACTCTTTTAAGCTCTTTGGCCTTATTTTTGAAGCTAAGGGTTCCATGAAACCATTCTACCTAAAAATCACCCTTGTGGCGACTTCTCAAATAGAAAAGCAGGCCTTGCCAAAGGGCCTGCTTTCTAAGATTGCCGGGGCAAATCTCAGTTGAGAAAGAACGAGACCTCTGAAAGAACTACATCGGGTTCCTCGGGATAATGGTAGACCAAGTCTATGATACGAGCCATATCAGGCTCTTTGTCTTGCATGATAACCATCCCGTAGGGGCTATGCTCTGGTAGAATCAGTATCTTTCTCTCCCTTATACCGCCTTGGGGAAGGAAGAGAATATCTCCGTTAACCCTCTCCTCATGAAAGCGGATGGGTTGCGTAACCAAGAGCCCCCTTCCGTCAGTTCGCACAACAATCTTGTGTTGATGAAAGTCGCTGTCGATTGCCACTGAGGTGAGGGGATATATTCCAGGAGAGAGTAGCACTGGCTTCTCGCATGTTATGATCTTGGCTACGGTCTCACCAAACTCCTCTCTTCCCGCTGTCTCCTTCTTAAAAAGTACCCCATTATCAGAGTGCCAGAAATAGATCATGACTCCCTCCTTTCTTGAACTTTTGCCTCCTTATACCACACCCAGCTCCAGTTCGTCAAAAAGAAAACAGGATGCTCGTGCATCCTGTTTTCTAAAGACAAAGCTTTTGGCTTTAGGCGCTTTTGTTCTGGATATGCTTGCGCCAGGCTTCGGCTACCATAGAGTCTGCCGTCTCCAATCCGGCAAGAACGGCGTCTGCAATCTCTGAGGTTGCAACCTCTTCCTTTGCAGATGCTACCTCCAGCACAGAAGGCAAAACCTTACTTACCACTTCATCGGTCTTTTCTGGAGCAAGACCTGCATCCTGGCAAGCTGCCTCAATAGACTTTCTGATTTTCCCTTCGTCAAAGGGCTGCTTTGACCCGTCTCGCTTGATGACTTCTGTCGCCATATTGTTCTTTGCTTGTTAACTTTATAAAAACAAGAGGGACCTTTCCTCTTGGTTTATTATCGCTCATAGAGACACCCTTGTCAATCCAATGTGCTGGTCCATGACATATGATACACCCAGAACCTTGAAAAGAGATGAAAGGAAGATACAGTGGGAGCCGTATGACAATATACGGTTCAGTGCTCCCGGGAGCTCGCTCCATCGCTCTCGGGGCATGGAGAACAGAACGCCTGACGGAGCAGGCAAAGCAAAGGATAAGGGTCTTTGACTGGTGGAGGGCTCACGGGAAGAACAGCTCACTTGCCGCACGACACTTTGGCCTGGGGAGGATGACCCTCTACCGGTGGCTGCAAAGATTCCAGAAACAGGGAATCACAGGGTTTAATGAGTATTCAAGAAGGCCAAGGAACCTTAGGGGGGCCACTACTCCATGGGATGTAACTAAAAGAACGGTGGAGTTGAGACTGCAATATCCTGCCTGGTCAAAGCACAAGATTAGATCCTTGCTCCAAAGAGAAGGTATGATGACTTCCGTGAGTACGGTAGGAAGGATACTCAAAAGAAAAGGATTGATTGATAAGAAGAAGTCTCAAAAGCGCAGGAGAGCTGCGCTTCATCCCAGGGCCAGGTTTCCTCGAGGATTAAGGGTATGTGAGGCAGGAGACATGATCCAGATAGACACCAAGTACATCATGCTGCCAGGAGGCAAGAAGTACTACCAGTTCACTGCAATTGATGTACTAAGCAAACAAAGAGTATTGAGGGTGTACCCCTCGCAGTCTTCCAGAAATGGAGTCCTGTTTCTCGGAGAATGCCTTGCCTCCTTTCCCTTTCTAGTCAAAGCAATACAGACAGACAATGGAGCTCCTTTCTTGAAAGAGTTTGAGAAGAGATGCCAAGAGCTAGGTCTGCCCCACTACTTCACATATCCAAGGTCTCCAAAGCAGAACTCATACGTTGAGATCTCCCATGGAGCAGACGAGAGGGAGTTCTACCAGCAAGGGAATACCTACCTTTTCCTCGAAACCATGCGAGCCAAGCTTAAGGAGTGGGAGGTAACCTGGAACACGGTGAGGCCTCATGCCTCTCTCAATTACCTCACTCCTCAAGAGTACCTAGAGAAGCTCAAACAAGGTCGATTACCTACCAGAGATACCATCGTATTGCAGGCCTAGGGGTGTATCACATGTATCTGAACCTAGACAACAAAAGCCCCCTCTGATTATTCCCAATCATTGGGGGCATAAGGTTACCCTCTTACGGCTTCCAGAAGGTCTGCTATGGGAGCGGGTTTGAGAAGATTGATGTCTCCCCAGTCCTGCTCTTCTGCAGAGCA
>JAUYJZ010000002.1 GCA_030698465.1 bacterium
CAGGCAGCGGCATTTTCAGTTGGAGAGAAAGAAAGCTTTTTTGTGGACAAGGACTATGATGCCTTGGGAAGGGAAAGCGTTTCTGCCACCTTACTTAAGGTTGGCTTTGAGGTGTATTTCTATGTAGAGAGCGACTGGTGGGAGCGCTTGTCCAATGTTGAGCAGAGCGAGGTGCAGCTCCGCATAGCTGACTTGGACCGGGAATTCCACGCGAGAATCTACCCAACGCTTACGGCAGTATTCGGGTCAGAATGGAATCCCGGCATTGATGAGGATCCGCGCATTACCGTGCTTTTTGAGCAAATGAAAGAGGAAGCAGGGGGCTACACAAACTACGCAAATGAGTATGAGAGGGTGCAGTACCCAAAATCAAACGAGCGCGAAATGATACACCTGAACACGCGCTTTGCCAAAGACCCCATTGCAAAGAGCTTTCTCGCGCATGAGTTCGTTCACCTCATTACCTTTAACCAGAAAGAAAGATTGTACAATGTTTCAGAGGAGGTATGGCTGAACGAGGCGAGAGCCGAGTATGCTTCAACTCTTTTGGGATATGAGGATGTGTTTCAGGGGAGCAATCTTCAGAGGCGGGTACAGGCATTTTTAGATAAACCAAGCGATTCCCTTACCCAATGGGAGGGCGAAAAGCATGATTACGCCACGGCAAACCTTTTTGCGCATTATCTTGTTGACCAGTACGGTCTTGGCATTCTGCAGGATTCCCTGAAATCATCAAAGACAGGCATAGCTTCTCTGGATGAGCTCTTAAAAGAGGATTTCGCAACCAGCTTTGTTGACGTATTCACCAATTGGACCATTACCCTGTTTTTGAACGATTGCGGCGCTGGAAAGGAATACTGCTACTCCAACCCTAATCTCAAGAATCTCCGCATTACGCCCCAGACCAACTTTTTTCCGGTTTCCGGGAGCAACGTGCTCTTTTCAGAGAATCTTACCTGGGACTGGGCAGGCAACTGGCACAAGGTTATTGGAGGATCAAAAACTCTGAAGGTTGAGTTTCAGGGAGACCAAAAGGCAACATTTCGTCTCCCCTATATCCTGGAAGACGTCTTGGGAAAGAAAAGCATACACTTCTTTAACCTTGACCGAGAACAGCGGGGAACCTTGTATGTCTCTGACTTTAATGCTGCCTACAAATCGTTGACTATCATCCCTTCTTCGCAAACCGCAACGAAAGAAACGAACGGATACCCCGTGTACGAGTTTCAGTTGGTCATTTCCACAGTTGAACGAAGCCCGGAAGAGGAGCGCGCCTTAATATCAGAACTCCTGGCCAGAATAGCTGAACTGGAAGAGCAAATAGCAAGGGTGCGCTTGCAGCTTACAGCAGCCCTGGGAAGCAAGACGGATACTTGCGGGAGCTTTGAAGCAAACTTGTTCTTTGGTATGCAAAACGACAATCAGGTTTGGTGTCTCCAGGAGTTCTTGAAATCCCAGGGAACTGAAATTTATCCCGAAGGCATTGTATCTGGTAACTTTTTGTCTTTAACGCAGGCTGCCGTGGTGCGCTTCCAGGAGAAATATGCAGCTGAGATTCTCTTGCCCTTGGATCTCACGAGTGGGACCGGGTACGTTGGCCCTTCCACGCGCGCCAAAATAAACTCTTTCCTCAATCCTTAGTGAAACTTAGTTCGGTTAAGTTTGCAAACTTAACCGAACTAAGTTTGCCTTGCTAAGTTTGGGATTGACAATATCCAAAATATGGTTTAAGATAGGAGCGTGAGCGGACCCTTCGGGGTGCTCCGTGTAAGACGGTACCAAGCCCCCCTCGAGCGGGGCTTGTTACTTTAAGGTACCTGTTATAGAAAACGATTTGCGTTCCGCAGTTTTCTACAACAGGCCCGGGGCTCGCATGATTCCGCTTCACTGGTTCCTTCGGAACATAGTGAAGCGGGCGAGCCCGCGAAAAAGACAAGCAGTTGTCTTTTTCGCCCCTCGAGCGAGGATTTTCGCTTTTAAAAGGTAGTCGCCTACGGCGACCCCAGGGAAACCTTTCTTTATGCCGTGCTTGCCTGCTGGCTCGCACATGGCATATTAAGGTAGGTTTCCCGCCAAAAGCCAAGCAGTTGGCTTTTGGCCCCACCTCGAGCGGAGTCTTTCGCTTTAAGAATCTCCTTTGCTTTAGAGGGGATTTTTTGATAAGAACCTTTCGCTCCGCTCAAGAACCTTGCCTTCTATAAAAAAGGAAGGTACTATAGCAAGCGGATCGAGAGTAGCGCTCACAAAGTCTTACTAGTGGAGTTCAGCGCTCTCGGTCCATAGGGATGTGCCAAAGCGTGGTTTTGACCCATCCTTATGGATGCGAGTATTTTAAAATTTCTCCCAGGAGTTCGAAAAAACATTCCCCTCGCTCCGTACACGACTTTTAAAATTGGGGGACCTGCCAAGTATTTTTTTGTCGCAAAGACAGAGCAGGATGTTTGCAATGCGATAACAGCTGCAAAGAAATACCGCGTGCCCATGTTTGTTTTGGCAGGAGGGAGTAATGTTCTTGTTTCAGACAAGGGGTTTTTAGGCCTTGTTGTTTTGCTTTCAATGAAGCAATACAGCATGAAGGGCACTGTACTTACAGCAGAAGCTGGAGTGGATATGAGAACCCTGGTGAAAGAAACAGGCAAGAGAGGGTTGTCTGGTTTTGAATGGGCAGGAGGTTTGCCAGGTTCCGTAGGGGGGGTGGTTCGGGGAAACGCAGGGGCCTTTGGAGGTGAAACCAAAGACAGCATTGTTTCTGTTGCAGCTCTCGACAAGAAAGGAACAATAAAGAAACTTTCTGGGAAAGCATGCGCGTTTTCCTATCGTAATTCTTTATTCAAGGAAAAGAATTGGATTGTGCTTTCTGCAACCTTTCAATTGAAAAAAGGAAACAAAGAAAAGATTCAGGCAATTGCGAAAGAGCACATAAGATATCGAAAGGAAAGGCATCCGTTGGAATATCCGAATGCAGGAAGCGTATTTAAGAACTGCCCATTCTCAAAGTTTTCCAAAAAACTCCAAAACGAACTTTCTCATATAGTAAAGATTGATCCTTTTCCTGTAATACCCACTGCTTACTTGATTTCCGAGGCGCGATTGAAAGGTTTACGTGTTGGGAAGGCCGAAGTTTCCCGGAAACATCCCAACTATATTGTAAATAAGGGTGGGGCCAAGGCAAAAGATGTTTTGTTATTGATAGAAAAGGTAAAGAAAGCTGTCAAAAAGAAATTTTCTGTTGATTTAGAAGTTGAAGTGCAGTATATTGCATAAACTTGCCCTTCGACTGTGCTCAGGACACTTCGACTCGCGCAATTGTTTACACTGAGCGAACGAAGCGAGTCGAAGTGTGGAGAATTACCACAAAAAGGGTTGACAGTATGCGTTTACAATGAAAAAATGAAGTAAGGAATGCGATGGTGCTATGATAAAAGTCGAACCATTCGCGATTGTGTACTTCAACCTTAGATAGATACTATGGCAAAGCGACGAAAGAAAGCTGCTCCTAAAAAGAAAGCAGCTCCAAAGAGGAGAAAGAAAGCTGCTCCTAAAAAGAAAGCAGCAAAGAGAAAAAAGAAGAGGTAGTCTTCAATTTCGCAATCCCACCCTCATTCTAGGGTGGGGTTGTTTTTTTAGCTGAGCTGTGATACCATAGTTTACACAAGATCAATATAACCTTCAATTGCTTTTTTCCTCTTTTTCCCAGCCCTCCATGGAGGGCTGGGTTGCTCCCGCCAGGGGGCACTCACGCAGGACACGTCTTGCGATGGGGCCTGGTAGATTCTCAGGTAAGCGATTGATTCTCTGCATATGCAGCAGACAAAGAGGGGTCAAAGCCAACTGCTTGGCTTTGACGG
>JAUYJZ010000005.1 GCA_030698465.1 bacterium
GGAAAGCGGAAATTACTGAGTCAGAAAAGAAGATGCAAATCGTCATCACCGAAATTCCTTTCCAGGTGAACAAGTCTTCTTTAGTAGAGCAGTTTGCAAAGCTGGTTGTGGAAAAGAAGATTGACGGAATCCGCGACATTCGAGACGAGTCAGACAAAGACGGTATGAGAGTTGTATTTGATTTGCAGCGTGATGCTCATCCCCAAAAGATTTTAAACCGCCTGTACAAGTTCTCTGACCTTCAAAAGACCTTCCATCTTAATCTTTTGGCTTTGGTAGACGGCATTCAACCCAAAGTCCTTTCGTTGGTTGAAATTCTCCAGGAGTTCTTGCAGCACAAAAGACACGTGGTGACAAGACGCACCCAATACGACCTGGCCCGAGCCAAAGACCGGGAACATATCTTGGAAGGCCTGCATCGATGCCTGGCCAATATTGATAGGGTGATAAAGCTTATTCGAGGGGCGAATGATCGAGACGATGCCAAGGTAAAGCTGCAAAAAGCATTTAAACTTTCTGAACTGCAGGCAAACGCCATTTTAGATATGCGTCTTGCCCAGTTGGCAAAACTGGAGAGGGCGAAGATTGAAGACGAGTTAAAAGAAGTTAGGGAGAAAATCAAGGAGTTAGCTGGCATCCTGGGCTCTCCAAAGAAAATCGATAAGGTTGTCATAAAGGAGTTCGCAGAAGCTGAACAGGCATTTGGAGACGAACGAAAGACCCGGGTTCAGGTTCAGGGCATAGGCGAGATTGCAGAAGAAGACCTGGTGCCTCAAGAGGAAACCATTATCACCCTCACCCAAGGTGGGTATATTAAAAGAATCAACCCTGCCACGTATAAACTCCAAAAGAGAGGAGGCAAAGGCATTGTTGGCATGAAGACCGTGTCAGACGATATTGTGGAGCACTTTCTCTACTGCAACACTCATGATTCTTTAATGGTTTTTACCGATTCGGGGAAGGTGTTTCAGCTCCCGGTCTACGAGATTCCGGAAGGAACAAGGGTGGCAAAGGGCAGAGGCCTTTTGAACTTTGCTGAGGTAAGCTCCAATGACAAAGTTTTGAACCTCTTTGCTTTAGGCAAGAAAGACGCAGAGCAGGGTATTCAATACATGGTTATGACCACAAAGAACGGCCTCATTAAAAAGACCCCATTAGAGGACTTCAAGAATGTTCGAAAATCAGGCCTTATTGCCATTTCCTTGAAAAAAGGAGATGAACTGAGACGGGTTCAAAAAAGCACTGGCAAGGACCAAATTATAATTACCACCAAAAAAGGTCAGTCCATACGCTTTGAGGAAAAAGATGCCAGGTCCATGGGCAGGACTGCAGCTGGTACCAGGGCAATCCGTTTGAAGAAAGGAGACGAGGTGGTTGGTATGGATGTTATCGGAGAGCAAAAAAAGGAAAATGGCAAGGGAGATGCCGACTACCTTTTGATTTTGACCGAGAACGGATACGGCAAGAGAACGCACCTGAAAGAATATCGGGTGCAGAGCAGGGGGGGTTCTGGAATCAAAACCGCCAACATTACCCCAAAGACCGGAAACTTAGTGTATGCCAAAGCCCTTTCAGGTGAGGAAGAAGACCTCATTGTTATTTCTAGGCAAGGCCAGGTTATCCGTACTGCCATAGCCGACGTGGCAAAGATAAGCCGTTCCACGCAAGGGGTGAGAATTATGCGCCTGGATGAAGGAGACAAGGTTGTGTCTGCCGCTAGTTTTTAAAGAAGAGTACAAAAACCTAACAATTGTTAGAAAATTGTACTCTGTGGAGAATCTTGTTGCTATGTCTTATCCTCACAAGTACAATGACCTAATATGAAAAAGGTACTGTTCCTGGTTTTGGTTCTTTCTTTTCTGTTTGGAGGAGCTCTTGGGGTTGCCGCTCAAGCCGAAGCCGGGCCCTGCGACGCATATTGCACTGCCTTAAATGCCGGAGCAAGTCAGCAAGAACTTTCAGGAATAGATACGCAGGGGCGTACGTGTATCTGCAATCCCCTGCAAGCCGAGGGACTTTCTGATGTCATTACTCCTATCTTGGACTTTTTGTTTAACATTGCTTTGGTGCTAACTCCTGTTATGGTGGTGGTAGCTGGTATTATGTTTGTAACAGCAACGGGAGATCCAGCAAAGGTAAGCAGGGCAAAGCAGATGCTTATCTGGACGGCAGTTGGATTTGGCATTATTGTGCTTGCAAAGGGACTGATTGTGGTCTTGCGGACCATTATAGGATTCTGATATAATGTAGAAAGGTCGATTTCACATAATTAAAGCAACAAACAAAACAATGAAAATAGTATTTGGAATTTTACTAGCAGTAAGCGTCCTTTCTATGATAGGAGCGCCCTTGGCACTCGCCCAGGGGACTCCTCCTCCAGCAGGCCAGGATCTACCAACCACGGGAATCCCCACCACGGGAGCTGATTTACTTGAGCGCATTGCTTTAATCGGCAACTGGGTATTTGCCATATTCCTGGCAATTTCCATCATCTATATTATCCTGGGTGCTTTCCAGTTTGTGACTGGTGGGGGTGAGCCAGTTGCGATGAGTGCGGCACGCCAAAAACTCATCTATGCTGTAATTGGTATTGCCATTGCCTTATTGGCAGCAGGATTTGACGATATCTTAAGAAACATCTTGGTAGCATAGAGTCGTGAAATTTGTACGATATATTCTTCCTGCAATCCTCCTGCTTTTTGTATTGTCAGGAGGATTTGTGTTTGCGCAGGGGTTAGGAGATCCGTGCGTTGGAGGGGAATGTGATTCTGGCTTGACATGCAGTACGAGTAATGAGTGTTTGGCAGAACTGCCAGAAGGCCCACAATCAGCTGGTCAGGTGCTCCAGGTTATTGAGCGTATTGGTAGCTGGGTATTCGCCTTTTTCCTTGCAATCTCCATTATCTTCCTTATTTGGGGGGCGTTTGAGTTCGTGACAGGAACAGGAGATCCTCAAAAAGTTTCAGCTGCAAAGCAACGTTTGATTTATGCCGTTATTGGTATTAGCTTGGCCTTGCTTGCCAACGCGGTACCAGCTGTGCTAAGAAGTATAATAATATGAAGAAAGCAATTTTTATTGCACTTTTACTAGGTATGGTTCTCATACCCGCCCTTGGCATTGCCGCCGAACCAGTCCCCGAGGGAGTATTTAAACTCCCCACAGCGGGGACAGGTGAAGGCCAGGTACCAGCTACGGGAGCAGGCATCCTTGCTAGGATTCAGCTCATCGCCAACTGGGTCTTTGCCTTTTTCTTAGCAATCTCTCTGATCTACATTATCATGGCTGCCTTCCAGTTTGTGACAGCTGGAGCTGAA
>JAUYJZ010000014.1 GCA_030698465.1 bacterium
AGATTCATGGCGAATTGGAAAATTCAAGATATTGCTCCTCCCAAAAAGTTTAAAAAACAAGTGGAGGAGCCCTTAAAAGAACCGGAACCTCAAAAACAGGGTAACCGAAAGAAAACCCAACTGCCAAGATGGTTTAAAAGGGGATTCCTGCCGTTTCTTGTGTTGCTAGTATTTGTCTTTGGCACGGTACACGTTTTTTTCGCTACGGCTGAGGTTGTTGTGCGACCCCAAACCAGGCAAGTAAAGCTCTTGGAGTCTGTTTCAGCTGAGGTGGGGAGACAGCGTCTAGACAAGGAGGAACTCATTCTCCCGGCCCGCACTCTGACAGTGGAGAAAAGGGCAACCCGTTTGTTTGATGCTTCCAGTACGACCATAAAGGAAGATCGGGCAAAAGGAATCATCCGTGTCTATAATGCCACCGATTCCGCAAAGACCCTGGTCGCCCAGACCCGTTTTGTGTCAGAACAGGGGATTCTGTTTCGCACTACTTCACGCATCACCATTCCAGGATCGAGCGAGGAGAGAAAACTCGTTCCTGGGTTTCTTGATGTTGAGGTGGTGGCCGCTGAACCTGGCGAGGAATACAATATAGGGGCTTCCAATTTTTCCCTTCCTGGTCTTTCGGGTTCTGTCTTGTTCACGGCAATCTATGGGGTGTCCACGGCCCCCATGACCGGAGGTTCGGAGCGCGAGATATCTGTTGTTTCGCAAGACGATATTGAAAAAGCAAAACAAGCGCTGATTGGAGAACTCACCATGAAAGCTGCAAATGAACTGCTCAGCCAAGTGCCAGAATACATGATAGCAACCGAGGATTCCATTGTCGTGGAGGTGAGTGAAGCATCATCCCTGGTGGAGGCCGGAGCTGAACTAGATCAGTTCAATGTAACAGTTTCCCTGAATGCCGTTGCATATCTTTTCCCTCGGGCCGATGTAGATACACTGGTGGAAACCTTTCTTGCCAGCGAGCTTGGTGAAAAAGAGCGCGTTCCTAACGACAAGACGAGGATTAGCTTTCAGCAAATTACCGTGGATACAGACACCGTCACCTTACAGCTGAGCATTCAGGCTACCCTGTATCAATATACAGATCCCACAGAGTTAAAGATTAAGCTTCGAGGCAAGTCTGAAAAAGAGGCCAACGATATTCTTACTTCATATGTCGGCCTCAAAGAAGCCAAGCTCTCCCTGTGGCCCTTTTGGATCTCATCTGTCCCAGGAAACGTGGATAAGTTGAAGATTGAGGTCATTGTTGACTAAATGAATTTTCTTTGGTACACTTGATACCGCGATTTCACACATGACAGATAACAAACCAGATGAACTTCTCATGCAGGGGGAAGTGCTTGAAACTCTTCCAAGTCTCAAATTTCGAGTGCGCCTTGAGGATGGAAGCTTAGTGCTGGCATATCTTGCTGGAAAATTGAGAAAGTTTAAAATCCGTATCCTGGCGGGGGACAAGGTTTCCGTTCAGATGACCCCGTATGATAAAACTCGAGGAAGGATAGTGTATCGGAACAAATAGCGAGGTGTAGCACCGAGCTACCCCGCCCTCTATGCTGTATGTTTATGGATAATTCACTGAGAGATACATCTTCTTTTGCGAGTTGTCAACATAGGTACATAGAGTTTAGAGGGCGGGGTTCATTCGCTTCATAATATTCAGCTCATGAAGGTTCAATCAACGATAAAAAAGATATGCAAGGATTGCAAGATTGTAAAACGGGAAGGAACGCTGTATGTCATCTGCAAGAAAAACCCCAAGCATAAACAGAGGCAAGGGTAAAATCACAACTGCTTGTGATTTTACGGATTTGCGCGTCAAGCGTCCCCGCTTGACAATAATGCAAATCCCGGGCCTGCTTTGGAAAACCGCTGAAAGCAAATCGTTTTTCAAAGCAGGTGCATAACACTATATAAACAATTATGCCCAGATTAGCCGGAGTAGAAATCCCAGACAAAAAACAGATTAGGGTCGCCCTGACCCATATCTTTGGTATTGGAGAAATGAGCAGTGGAAAGATTCTTCAACAAACCAAGATTAATCCACAAAAGAAAGCAGGAGAGTTAACCACGCAAGAATTGGGTGTGCTCCGGGACATTATTGAAAAAGGGTTTAAGATTGAAGGTGACTTGAGGCGGGAAGTCATGACAAATGTCAAGCGGCTCAAGGATATTAACTCTTGGCGTGGTCTGCGCCACCAAAAGCGTCTCCCAGTCCGAGGACAGCGGACAAGCACGAACACCAGGACCATTCGGGGAAACGTGAGAAAAACCGTGGGATCGGGAAAGAAGCCCGCAGCTAGCCCAACATAATCAAGATGAATTAATATGGGAAAGAAACGAGTGATTACAAAAGGAGAAGCAGTTCCCAGTACAGGAGTTTCAGCCGCAAAGACGGTCTCAAAGGGGAGAACCTTTAAAGACGGCAGGGTGAATATTTATTCTTCCTATAACAACACCTTGATTTCTTTGGCCGACGGACAAGGAAATGTTGTGTTTACCACATCAGCTGGCGCAGTTGGATTTAAGGGAACAAAGAAATCAACCCCCTTTGCCGCTTCCAAGGTTGCAGAGACCCTATCTGATGTTGCGAAAGCAAGAGGAGTGGAACGCATTGCGATTATCCTGCGGGGCATTGGTCCTGGAAGGGAATCTGCCTTGCGGTCCCTGGGGACCAAAGGGTTTGAGATTCAGTCTATTCGAGACGTTACTCCTGTTCCTCACAACGGACCCCAGTTAAAAAAAGTGAGACGCGTTTAATGATAAATTTTATTAATAAAATTTTCAGTTTCCCCCGTGTCGGAAATTATTCAAAACCGAGGGTTTTGAAAAGAGGGGGGTCGGGGGAAACTGTGTGATCATATGCAAAAAGGTGTAGTACGAAAACGACGCCCAACCCCGCAGTCTGAATACGGAAGGCAACTGCAGCAAAAGCAAGATTTGAAAGCGCAGTATAATCTTAGAGAAAAGCAGATGAAGAACTATGTAAAGGAGGTACTGGGAGGGGCCAGTCACGGAAACTCTCCAGAGTTGTTTTTACAAAAGCTTGAGAGACGTTTAGACAATGTGGTGTTCCGAGCCGGATTTGCTCCAACACGAAAGCAAGGTCGTCAAATGGTTTCCCACGGACACTTTCTGGTGAACGGCAGGAAAGTAGATATCCCTTCTTTTGAAGTGAAACGAGGAGATATTATTTCTCCCCGTCCCTCTTCCATGGAGCGAACCCTGTTTAAAAACACTTTGCTTGGGTTGAAGAAATATGAGGCTCCTTCCTGGATTCAGCTTAACAAAGAGAAACCAGAGATTACCATAAAGCTGCTTCCCACATTGGCGGAAGCTGCCCCCTCGGTCGAAATTCCTCTCATCTTTGAGTTTTACTCCAGATAATCAAAAAATATATGATTCCACTTTCAAAATCAACAAAAATAATTTCGAGCAAAGGAGACCGGGGCACTTTTGAGATTGAAGCCCTGTATCCTGGGTACGGTTACACAGTGGGCAACAGCTTACGAAGAGTCCTCCTCTCTTCTTTGGAGGGGGCCGCTGCCACGCAGGCAAAGATTAAAGGAGCTCCTCATGAGTTTTCAACACTTCCTGGCATGAAAGAAGATGTTTTGAGTCTTTTGCTTAATTTAAAGCAAATTCGCTTTCGCCTTTTTGAGCAGGGGCCCGTAACTGTAACTCTCAAGGTGAAGGGCATAAAAACAATTACCGCCGGGGATTTTAAACCCCCAAGCCAGGTAGAGATTGTGAACAAGGATTTGGTTTTAGCTCACCTAACCGACAAATCCGCGGAATTGGAAATCGAGATTCAGGTAGGAAAAGGAGTTGGATATGAGGTGGCAGAATCCCGCAGAAGAGGAAAGGAGGAAATCGGCACTATTTCCCTGGATGCTATTTATGGCCCTGTAAAAAAAGTGAGTTATCGGGTGGAGCAAATGCGCGTTGGAGATCGCACTGACTTTGACCGGCTTATTTTGGAAATTGAGACCGATGGCACCCTAAACCCAGAAGCTGCTTTAAAGGAAGCCTCAAGCATCTTGGTGAAACAGTTTGAGATTGCTGGAGAAGGATTAAAAACTGAGGAAGTAAAACCCGAAGAAAAGCCAAAAGTCAAGAAAAAAGTTGCCTCATCGGCGACCCGCCGAGGAGACGGGAAGCCGGCTGTAAAGAAAAAGGCAGCTGTGAAGAAAAAGAAATAGGTATATGAAAAAGAGGATTCGCAAACGAACGTTTTCAAGAAAGGCAGGGCCCAGAAAGGCGCTGTTTAAGAGTCTTTTACGTTCGTTACTGCAAAAAGAGAAGATTGAGACAACCTTAGCCAAGGCAAAAGAACTCTCCCCGGCCGCTGACAAGCTCGTGACCAAGGCCAAAGGAGGAGGTATTGCAGCGCAAAGACAACTGGCCGCAATCCTAGGGGTGGACTCTGCAAGGAAGCTTATAGGAGAGGTTGTTCCTCGATACCTGGAAAGGAAAGGTGGTTATACCCGTATCACAAAATTGAGACCTCGGAAATCAGACAGCGCAAAGCGTGCAATTATTGAATTTGTATGAATAAAGAACGAGAAAGCCATATCGTAAATGCACAAGGACGCCCTCTAGGTCGTTTGGCAGTTGAAATAGCAGATCTTTTGCGCGGCAAGCGAAAGGGGGACTTTGCTCCGCACAAAGACGTGGGGGATTTTGTGACCGTTCAGAATTTTAAGAAAGTGCGTTTTACCGGACAAAAGGCTCTCCAAAAGCAGTATTTTCGTCATTCCGGATACTTAGGGAACCTGCATACGGCAACACTTGGAGAGCTATTTGAAAAACAGCCCCAGGAGGTGCTTAGAAAAGCCGTATGGGGAATGCTTCCAACAAATAAGCTCAGGCCTCGGCAAATAAAGCGATTGAAGGTTGAGCTCTAAAAAAAATGGCAACAAAGAAACCCACAAAAACAAAAAAGGTGACACCAAAGCAAGCTCTGAAAAAGGAAGAAGGACGCTATTGGGCCGCCACCGGAAGAAGGAAGACGGCCGTGGCAAGAGTGCGGATTGCAGTTGGGAAGAAGAGTGATTTTATTGTAAACCGAAAACCCTTTGATGAGTATTTTCAGGATCCTGAATATCGCATCATTGCAAAGGAAGCTTTAGAAAAGGCGGCCCTTGGGAAAAACTTTGAGGTCAGCATTTTGGTCCGTGGTGGCGGGATGCGAGCTCAAGCTGAAGCTACGCGTCATGCATTAGCCCGTGCCTTGGTGGAATGGGATAGCTCTATACGAGAGCAGATGAAGACCCTTAAGTTCTTAACCCGAGATCCTAGGATGAGAGAGCGAAAGAAATTTGGATTAAAGAGAGCCAGAAGGGCCAGACAATGGAGAAAGCGTTAGCCCTTCCTATCTTAGCCGTTCTGAAACCGAGAAGGCACCCCCTGACAAGACATAGAGGGTGCCTTTTTCGTTATCAAAATAGAGTTTTGGGCTTGAGAATTCAGCAATGTCTGCAATGTTGAGCCGGTCTCGATTGTCAATTTCGCTTACTCGTATGTTACCTCCTAAAGAAAACAGGAGGTAGTTAGAACCAACCCACAAGAGCTCATCAATGGGCATTGAGAATCGGGTAAGGAGGATAAGGTCGCTTGCCTGGCGCTGAGGTTGCTCTGTTTCTTCCTTTAAAAATAGTACCCAGAGTTCCGACTGATTTTTAATTGCAACCCTGGTTCCGCCTGAAGCCACCTTTATTTCAGAAACTGGGGAAAGAATTTCTCGCCGGATTGATGAACCGCGCTCATGCAGGAAAAGCGAGGCATCTTCTTTAAGAAGAATTGAGTCACCAGCGATAAAGAGAACGTAAGAAGATTCGCCCTTGGGCACAAAAAGCGATGCCTGAAACTTTTGAGCCTCGCTTTTTGAAGTAAGATCCTGCTGCCATAGGTTGCCGTCATTGGCCAGCCAGGTGACGGAGTTGCCATGGGTGATAAAGCTCAACACATTGTTTGCAATGGGCAAGGCAGCTTCTTTCTTGAGATATTCTGCAGAAAAGAGCACCTGGGTTTCGTTGAGGAATTTGGTAAAGAGCACTTGCCCTGAGGCCGCAGGAGAAAATTGGATATTCTCAATGTTTTGCCCGAGATATTCCAAGCTGCAGGGTTCTTTTGAACAGGGTTGACTGGAAGTAATATCATGGACCTCGCGAATAATCAGTCCTGTTCTTTCACGCTCTATCAGGAAATGTTTGGAGTCTTGGGCCCAGGAAACATTGAGAATTTCATCTTTTGATTGTTCCACCAGAGGCTCTTTTCCCAAGGTTTGTAGGTTCAAGAGAGTAAGTTCCCAGGGCAAGCCGTCTTTTTGCTCTAAAAGTAGGGCGTATCGTTGGTCAGGAGAAATCCAAAAGTCCACAATTGCGTCTGCGAGTTGCTGGAACATGGTTTCCTTTTTGAATAAAAGCACATACTTTGCTTCCTCAACCTGACGTTCTTTTACCTCAAGGATTTTTTGCCAAGAGTGGTATCCTTCCTTTGCAATTTCCACAAAGTAGTTGCCAGGGAAAAAGTTTTTTGTGAGAGCGGAACCAAAGAGAAAATCAGTCCTTTTTACGAGGTTCTCATCAATGAGAATATCTGCTCTTGTGGGGACGACTTTAAAGTAGAAAGCACCTGTTTGAGTGATTCGCATTGCCTTAAAATCAATTCGATAGCCCTGAGAATACAATGCAAAAGAAGGGGCTAATACAAAAAAAAGGCTAAGAAGTAAAAAAAACAATAAAGTTCGTTGGCGTCTGGTCATACTTGTTGAGTATACGCCAGTTTGACAAAATAGGAAAGATAGGGTATTGTTTCACATACAAACTTTTAGAGTTAGAGAAGGAGGATGAAGTGCATCATACAGGGTTGTTTACGGTTGGAGTCTTTGGGCTGATTTTTCGACAGGAAGACGGTAAACTTCTCCTAAAAAGAAGACCTCCAAGTATCTCGCAGCCTGGGAACTGGGATCTTCCAGGAGGAGGTATCTCTCCGACACTTTCTGGAGAACTTCCAGGCTTTGGAGAAGATTACTTTTTGGCGGAGTGCATCCGCGAGGTAAGAGAAGAAACAGGGCTCGAGGTTATTAATCTTGTTCTGCGTTCTAGGGTGAGGATATATGTAGTACTCAGTACGAATGAGCAAGATCCTCGTCACATTGGTGATATTGCCCTCGCCATTCCCATGAGAATTCCTGTCGGGGCTTCTGACGAACCCCAGGACTGCGAATTCCAATGGGTTTCTCCCGATGATCTTCAGGTGCTTGCACAACGGGAAAATGGGAACAGATTGGTTGGAGGGGTGGGAGGCCGCCACTGGAGGATGTGCGTGGAGGGATTTAGAGAGTACTCCTCGAACGGGGGTTTCCGAGGCCAAACCTCAACTTTTGATCTCGCCTAGTTCTTTTCGTAGGCGCCTTTCTTCTCTTTTAAGAGGGGACTGGCGCCTTTTTCTTTTATTGCAAAACAAGAGGATTTCAGCTAGAATACGATCACACGGTTCCTCCCGACCCCACTCTTTTAGAACCTTGCGGTTCTAATATTTCCACCACGGGAAGAACCGAAATTTTGTAAACAAAATTTGGAAGACCATATGGAGAAATTTGTTATCCGTGGAGGAAATCGCTTGGAAGGTGAAATTGATGTGAGAGGGGCAAAAAATGCCGCCTTTCCCATTTTGGCCGCCACCATTCTTACCAATAAGGACTGCGTTATTCGCAACCTCCCTTTAATTGAGGATGTGTTTCGTATGCTTGAGATATTAGAGAGTATGGAGGCTAAAGTGGAGTGGATAGGTAAAAGAGCGGTGCGCATAAACACGCGCAAACTGAATCCAAGTACTGTGAACAAAGAAGCCATTTTGAGGTTCCGTGGTTCGGTCCTCTTGTATGGTCCCTTGCTTGCCAGGTTTGGCGCAGTACGCCTTCCTTTGCCTGGAGGAGACATTATTGGAGCCCGTCCCATTGATACCCATCTGGATGCATTCTCACAGCTCGGGATTGTGATAAAACCATGGCGCCAAGGATATGAACTACGCTTTTCTGGGAAAGTGAAAAACAAGATTATTGTATTAAACGAATTCTCGGTCACGGGAACTGAAAACCTTTTACTGTTTTGTGCTGCTTTAGGAGAGCGTGTCGTGGTGAAGATTGCAGACATGGATTACCAAGTGCAGGAATTAATTCACGTGCTCCAAAAGATGGGCTCCTGGGTGAGGGTTTCGGGCCTTCATGAGATAACCATACAGGGAACAAAACAACTTAAGGGATTTTCCCACACCATTATCCCGGACCCCATTGAGGCAGGCACTTTTATTGCTCTTGCCATTGGAACCAAAGGGAAGGTATTGGTGAAAAATGTCCCTTTGCGATTCATGACATTCTTTTTAAAGAAGCTGCGTGATTTTGGGGCAAAGATTGAGATTACAAATGAGAAAGGAGGCATTGGAACCGTTATGGTTTCTCCTGCGGGCAAGCTTGTGATAGATAAGATACAGAGTTTGATTTATCCGGGCATTCCATCAGATCTACAATCGGTCTTGGGTGTGCTGGCAACCCAGAGCAAGGGCTCTACGCTCTTGCATGACCCTTTGTACGAAGGCAGGTTAAAGTATTTGGAAGAGTTAAACAAGATGGGAGCTGAAATCTACTTTACCGATCCCCACCGAGCAATCATTAACGGCCCCACCACCCTAAGGGGAACCAATCTTGGCACGTTTGACCTCAGGGGAGGTGCGGCCCTTATTCTGGCTGCTTTAATGGCAGAAGGAAAAAGCACGATTACTAACATCTACCAGGTGGACAGAGGATATGAGAGAATAGAAGAGCGTCTGCAAAAACTTGGAGCTGATATTACACGTGTTGTCAACTAACATGGGACTCTTTATCTCAAAAATCGGCATTGATTTGGGCACCAAAAACTCTTTGGTGTTTGTGCCTAAAAAAGGTATCGTACTCAATGAGCCCACGGTTGTTGCGGTTTCCCTGGCTGACAACACCATTTTGGCAGTAGGGGAGGCTGCAAAGGAAATGACAGGGAGAACTCCAGACACCATACGCGTGTATCGACCCATGAAAGATGGAGTTATTTCCGATTACCGGGTTACCCTGGCTATGCTTCGATATTTTTTAAAAAAGGTAGTGCCAAGATATCAGTTTTTTAAACCCGAAGTGTTAATTTCGGTTCCAGCTGGCATTACATCCACGGAACGAAGAGCGGTGATAGAGGCTACCACCAAGGCCGGCTCCCGTGCCGTCTATGTTGCAAAAGAACCCATTTTGGCAGCTATTGGAGCTGAAATTCCAATCAACTCCACTTCAGGACATATGATTGTGGACATTGGAGGAGGAACCACCGAGGTTGCGGTCATCTCTTTAGGAGGAATTGTTGCTTCCTCATCTTTGAGGGTGGCAGGAGACAAGATGGATCAGGCAATCTCAGAATATGTGAAGCGCAAATACAATCTTGCCATTGGAGAAAATATGGCAGAAGAGATAAAAATCAAGATTGGCTGTGCCCTTCCTTTGAAACCCGAACTCACTTGCGAAGTACGGGGGCGGGACCTTGCCCAGGGACTTCCGAAAAATATCAAGCTTGTTTCCACGGAAATTGCACAGGCGTTACAGGAACCCTTGCAGGAAATTGTCATGGTTATTAAATCCTTGCTTCGAGAAACTCCGCCCGAGCTTTCAGCTGACATCATGGACAAAGGCATGATTATTTCAGGAGGTGGCGCCTTGCTTAAAAATCTTGACCAGCTTATTTCCCAGACTACGGGAGTCCCATGCTTTTTGGCCGGAGACCCCTTAACGTGCGTTGCCAGGGGAGCTGGAGCAGTATTGGACAATCTTGAAGTATACAAGAGAAGCATCATGGTCAAAAGATGAAACATCTAGAATTGTTAGAGCGCGCATATGCACAGGAAAAGCTTGCTCATGCCTACCTTTTCTCTGGGAATGACAAGGCAGAGAAGGAACGGGTAATAGAGGGGTTTGTCCAGCTTTTGGTCGGCCCTCAAAAGAATCTGATTCAAGGGGATGTTGTAAATGTGAGTCCGGAAACAAATGAAATCACGATAGGGCAAATACGAAACCTTAAAAAACAGCTAAGCCTCAGCTCTTGGTTCTCCCCATTTCGAATCGGGATAATTCGATCTGCAGAAGCTATGAACCAAGAAGCTCAATCGGCATTCTTAAAGCTTTTGGAAGAACCAAGAGGGGATGTGATTCTGCTTTTGGAAGTCCAGCATTCCTCGCTGCTTTTAGATACCATTCGTTCTCGCACCCAGGAGTTGAGAATGTATCGTTTTGACTCTCCACAAAAAGAAGTAGCCGGTCTGCTTCCAAAATTAAAAGGTACCTCACTTGCAGATCGCTTTGGCATTGCAGAGCGTGAGAGTCAAGATCCAAAGGCGCTCTATGAAACCTTGCTTAAAATTCAGCGGGAGGCACGAAGTCAACTTCTTGGTGAATTGCAGGAAGGAAGAGCGGAATCCTTGAGGATTCTGAAATGCATTGCAGAAGTTCTTTCCTCGCTGCGGGTAACACAAGTAAATGCCAGGTATGCCGCCGAGCGCGTTCTCCTGGAATTGTGAATATGGTAAAGGGAATCCTTGAAAAAATAAAGCCGGAATTTGTTAATGCAGTGGAATTCTTTCGTCATGAAGCGGCGAAAATTCGGACCGGCCAGGCAAGCCCTGCCTTAGTAGAGGATGTTTTGGTTGATATTGCAGGGCAACAGCTTCCGATAAGGCAGTTGGGAGGAATTTCTCTGCCTGAACGGCGTCAAATTTTAATTCAACCCTGGGATACTTCATATCTGGGTCCTATGGAAAAAGCCCTTCTCAAGGCTTCTTTGGGAACCTCTCCTGTGGTTGAGGGGAAAGTGTTGCGCATCACTTTACCTCAAGTGACGCAGGAATACCGCCAGACTCTTCTTAAACTCTTGGCAGAGAAAGCAGAGCTATCAAAACAAACCCTAAGAAAATGGAGGGATGAAGCATGGGGAGAAATCCAGGAAAGTGAGCGAAGAGGCGATATCAGAGAAGATGATAAATTCAAGGGCAAAGAAGAGCTCCAGCGCCTTGTGGATGAATATTCTGGTAAGGTAGATGAACTTGTAGAGAAAAAGAAAAAAGAGGTTGAATTATAGACCATGGCCCTTTTCATTGTTTTGCTAAGTTTCCTTGCCTTAATTGTTCTTCACGAACTTGGGCATTATTTTTTTGCTAAAAAATACGGGGTAAAAGTAGAAGAGTTTGGCATTGGACTTCCGCCTCGATTGATTGGAAAAAAGATAGGGGAGACTATATATTCCTTAAATCTTCTTCCCTTGGGTGCTTTTGTGCGTTTGGAAGGGGAGGAACAAGCCCTGCCTGGTCCCCGAAGCTTTAGCACAAAGCCCATATGGCAAAGAATGGTTATCGTGGCGGCAGGGGTTGTTGCCTTTTGGCTAGTAGCTTTCCTTATTTTTACCGGCCTTGGTGCAACAACCGGAATTCCAACTGGAATTGGGGACGAAGAAACAGCCGGTGTGGCAAATCCCATAGTACAGATTCTCGGAGTGGCAAAAGGGTCTCCAGCGGAATCAGCAGGTCTTGAACTGGGAGATAGTATAGTAAAAATGACCGAGGTGGATTCGGGTGTTTCGCTTGAGCCCACCAAGGTACAGGAAGTCCAGTTCTTTACCGATAGTGCCGAGGCAAAAGAGATTCTTCTTTTGGTGAAGAGAGGAAATGAAACGAGAGAAATTGTCTTAGTGCCGAGAGCTGACCCTCCAGCTGGCGAGGGTGCCATGGGAGTTGCCTTGGTGCGAACCGGTCTGGTGAAGTATACCTGGTGGAAATCCCCCTTGCGCGCTCTTGAACGAACCTGGGCCTTAACCTTTGAGATTGTCCGCAATCTCCTGGGTTTGATTTTCAATCTGGCACAGGGAAAGGGAGTGCCAAGTGGTGTTGAAGTCATGGGCCCGGTAGGTATTGTTCAAGTCCTAACTAACTCTTTTTCCTTGGGCATAGCCCAATTTCTCTCTTTCTTTGCGGTTCTCGCTGTCTACCTTGCTATATTTAACGCTTTGCCTATTCCTGTGGTGGATGGAGGCAAACTACTGTTTTTGGCTATTGAAGCTGTTCGAAAGAAGCCCGTCCCTGAGTTTGTGGAACAGCGGCTTTCTGCGGTGGTATTCGTCCTCTTGATAACCTTGATGATTTGGGTAACCATAAAGGATATTGCACGCATTTTATGAAACAATCAGAACTGTTCAGTAAAACTCAGAGATCTTTCCCCAAAAATGAAGAAAGCGTGAACGCCCAGCTTCTCTTGAGGGCGGGCTATGTAGAGAAACTCATGGCGGGGGTTTATTCGTATCTGCCTTTAGGTCTTCTGGTTCTCCGCAATATTGAACGGATTGTTCGAGAAGAAATGAATGCCCTGGGCGCCGTCGAGGTGCTCTTGCCTTCATTGCATCCAAAGGAGAATTGGCAGACAACGGGCAGATGGAAAACCATGGATGACCTGTATAAGCTCAAAGACCGGGGTGGGCGGGAATTTGCGTTGGCTGGAACTCATGAAGAAGTTATTGTCCCTTTGCTTAAAAAGTTTGTGAGTTCATATAAGGACTTGCCCTTGGCGGTGTATCAGATTCAAAACAAGTTTCGCGATGAACTTCGAGCAAAGTCGGGCTTGCTGCGGGGAAGAGAATTTTTAATGAAAGACCTATACTCTTTCCATGCCAACGAAAACGATATGCTCCAATACTACGAAAAAGTAAAAGTGGCATATCGAAACATCTTTTCTCGAGTCGGATTAAAGGCTATTGAGACCGAGGCGAGCGGAGGAACCTTTTCTGACTTCTCTCATGAATACCAAGTGCTTACCGAGGCCGGGGAAGATGAAATCATCTATTGTGCAGGTGGGGACTATGCAGCTAACGCTGAAATAAGCCAGGCGAAAGAAGGCAAGCAATGCGACCTTGGACACGGGCCCTTAAAGAAGGCAAAATCCATTGAGGTGGGGAACATTTTTCCCTTAAAAGACAAATACTCAAAGGCGTTTAATCTTTCTTTCAAGGATGAGAAGGGAAAGGAGCATTTGGTACAGATGGGATGTTATGGCATTGGCCTGGGAAGATTATTGGGAACCATTGTTGAGGTGCATCATGACAAAGGAGGTATTGTCTGGCCCAGCGAAGTTGCTCCCTTTCAGATTCACCTTCTTTCTTTGTCAGGCGGGGAAAAAGCAGCAAAAAGAGCATATGAGGAATTGCAGGCAAAGGGGATTGAAGTGTTGTTTGACGACCGGGAGGCGAGCCCTGGAGAAAAGCTGACTGATGCGGACCTCTTGGGCATACCCCTTCGGTTGGTGTCGTCTGAAAAGACAGCCTCCAGTGATTCCTTTGAGGTAAAAAAAAGAGATGAGGAGAAAATTGAATTGGTAAAGAAAAAGGATTTGGTAAGCTATCTTTCAAGGCCCATATGAAAAAGCTGCTGCGAAAACTCATGTCATATCTGGGCCAGGATATTGCCATTGATTTAGGTACGGCAAACTCTTTGGTGTACGTGCGGGGGAAAGGGATTGTTATCCAGGAACCCTCTGTTGTGGCTGTGAATCAAAAGACCGGGCAGATTCTAGCCATTGGAGCTGAAGCCAAAAACATGGTGGGAAGGACTCCATCTCATATTGTGGCAACCCGCCCTCTAGTAAAGGGAGTGATATCGGACTTTGAGGTGACAGAACAGATGCTTCGGTATTTCATCAACAAGGTGGCGCGGAGAAAGTTCCTATTTTCTCTGGGACCGAGAGTTATCGTGGGCATTCCTTTTGGGGTAACAGAGGTGGAAAAGAAAGCGGTCCGAGATGCCACCCTCAATGCCGGAGCTCGAGAAGTCTACCTTATCGATGAACCCATGGCAGCTGCCATTGGTTCCAGGCTTTTGGTGCAGGAAGCTGGAGGAAATTTTATTGTGGATATTGGAGGCGGGACCGCCGAGGTAGCCATTATATCTTTGGGGGGTATTGTAACTGCAAAGTCCCTGCGGGTTGCGGGAGATAAATTGAATGAAGATATCATTCAATTTGCGCAAGATGAATACAAACTCTTAATTGGCGAGCGAACTGCAGAGGGCCTAAAGCTTGGCATTGGCTCTGCCCATCCTTTAAAAGAGAAAAAAGAGATGCCTTTGCGTGGCCGCAATCTGGTGTCTGGACTCCCTGAGGAAATCCTGGTGTCAGATACTGAAATTCGGAGAGCCATGGAGCGTTCCGTGCGGCAAATCGTGGGAGAAATCAAGGCTGCCGTGGAGCAGACGCCTCCTGAACTGTTGGCAGATATCATGGAAAAGGGCATTTATCTTTCGGGCGGAGGAGCTTTATTGCGGGGTCTTGATCTCCTTATCTCAAAGGAAACCAAGATACCCACGGCTATCGTAGAAGATCCTTTAACGGCCGTGGTGAGGGGAGCTGGTATGGTTTTAGAGAATCTTGATGAACTACAGGATGTATTGGTAGAAACAGAAGATTTAGAACCACCGCGATGAATTTTACCCCGACCCCCAATTTTAAGTAATGTGCCGGTGCGATTTTAACGCTCGGCAGGGACGCCTCGCTAAATCGCCCGTCAAAGTACAGCAGTTTACTTTGACCCACCACGGGGTAAAATTATTCTACAAATATGATTGAAAAAAAACAAGTACAACATATCGCACAACTTGCTCGCCTTACATTGAATGAAAAGGAAGAGGTGCAATACCAACAAGATTTGTCTCAGATTCTGGACTATTTTGATATTCTTCAGAAAGTGGAAACTAAAAGCATAGTTCCCATGACTCATGCGGTTCCCCTTGAGAACGTTGTGCGTGAAGATATTCCAAAACGCGAAAAAGCCGATGTTGTTTTAAGGATGACTCAGCTTATGCCAATCCTCAAAGACGGATTCTTGAAGGTAAAAACGATTCTTTCTTGGAAATGACCATTGCAGAACTTAGTATTGAAAAGGCGCAGGAAGGGCTTCTTTCAAAGGAGTTTTCTGCATTGGAATTTCTTGAGGAGGCCCTGAGAATTGTAGAAGAAAAAGAACCAAATCTTCACGCCTTTTTGACTCTTACTCCAGAGCTTGCAAAGGAAGCAGCAAAAGTCACAGACGAGAAAATCGCAAAGGGCCAAAAGCTCCTAGCGCTTTCTGGCATTCCTTGCTCTGTGAAGGACGCAATCTTGGTTCAAGGGGTGCGATGCACTGCGGCCTCCCGCATGCTGGAAAACTACATTGCCCCCTATGATGCTTTTGTGACTAAAAAAATAAAAGAGGCAGGAGTCAGCATCATGGGGAAAACTAACATGGATGAGTTCGGCATGGGAGCTTCCACAGAAAACTCCTCGTTTGGACCAACCACAAATCCTGTGGATCCAAAGCGCGTCCCAGGAGGTAGCTCCGGGGGATCGGCAGTTTCAGTGGCAAGTTCTGAATCCATGATTTCTTTGGGTGAGGACACGGGTGGGTCTATTAGGCAGCCCGCATCCTTTTGCGGTATTGTGGGGTTAAAGCCAACCTATGGAGCGGTTTCAAGAGCCGGCATCATTTCCTTGGCATCTTCTTTGGATCAGGTGGGCTCCTTGGCAAAGAGTGCAAGGGATGCTGAAATTCTATTTCAGGTTATTCAAGGAAAAGACCCTAAAGATGCCACAAGTATTTCACCTCCCACGACGAGAAAAAAGATGAATATGAAAGAACTTCGGATTGGAATCCCCAAAGAATATTTTGCAAAAGGCTTGGACACAGATGTAAAAAAGGTTGTGGAAGGTGCCATCCAGAAGTTTGAACAGGCAGGAGCCTCCCTTGTAGAGGTTGAACTGCCCAGTGTTGAGTATGCCCTAGCTGCCTACTATGTCATTAATACCTCTGAAGCTTCATCAAATCTGGCCCGATATGATGGTGTTCGTTACGGTTTACACCAAGAAGCCTCGAATTTATTGGGAGAGTACTTAGATTCTCGCGGGGCTGGGTTTGGTAAAGAGGTAAAGCGCAGAATTATGCTGGGCACCTATGCTCTTTCCGCAGGATACTATGACGCCTACTATGTGAAAGCCCAGAAGGTACGTTCACTGTTAAAGCAGGATTTTGAACGAGCCTTTTTAAAGGCAGACGTTCTCATGGGTCCCACGTCTCCGGTCCTGCCTTTTCGGTTTGGCGAGCGAACAAAAGATCCCTTGGCCATGTATTTGATTGATATCTATACTGTTCCGGTAAACTTGGTGGGACTTCCAGCAATCTCTCTGCCAGCGGGAACCGTGGGGAATCTCCCTGTGGGATTACAGGTTATTTCTCCCGCGTTTTCGGAGGACCTGTTATTTTCTGTGGGCAAAATGTTAGAGAAGCTGTAGACCCCGCACTATTTTAATCATTCTTATTTCGTATATTCTTTATTTATCGCAGTTCTTTGTTTCTCTTCAATACATTGCAAACGAGAATAGTGCGGGGTAGACTGAAAAAAGATGGACATCTTATTTCAAACACTTTCTGCAATCAATAACCCTGGGCTTCAGCAAGCCTTAACGCCCTACCGCTGGATTTTGGGTATCGTGGGCGCTCTTTTATTGCTATTTTCTTTATATATACTGGCGCGTACAATGTGGCTGAAGTTTTCTTTGCTATTTGACCTTACCGAGTTTTTTACCTTTCGTCCGTATGGTCTACGGCGCATGACCGGAAAGTGGCAGAAGATTCAGCAACGCTTGGGAACCGCAAATGAGGCAGAGTACAAGCTTGCTATTATTGAAGCGGACGGTTTGCTTAATGATATTTTGCTGCGTATGGGATTTCGCGGCGAAACCCTGGGAGATAGGCTAAAGACGCTTACACCTGCTATTATTCCTAATCTCAACGATGTATGGCAGGCGCATCAGACCCGGAACAACGTGGTCCATGACCCTGATTACCGCCTACCCTTGGGGGAGGCACAAAAGACACTCGCAATCTACGAGCAGGCCTTTGGCAATCTCGATTTGATTTAGGTATTACGTATAAGTCCTTCGATCCAGCCGTGTATCTTTCTTCGTAGCGAGGTTCCTTGTTTGACTGTAATGCGCAGAGTTCCCATATAGGTTTCGGGATGTGGGTAGATTTTGTTTGGCTTTGTCTTAATAATCGTAGTTTTTGTAAATTGGTGGAATGGAATTCTGGTAAGTTTAGACCAATAGCTTTCAATTTCCGGGATTCGCTTTTGATGCAATTTATTTACTTTTATATGGAGTGTAATCCGCTCTTTAGAAATCTTGCAAATTTCTTTAAACCATTTCAATATCAGAAGGATAAGTTTTGGATCTGAGTTTGTGAACCCAACTTGTTCGCCCCCAGGATAGGTGTATCCTTCGCTCCAGTACATCCCCACACCAAGGATAAAAAGATCCCGCTCGGTCAAAACGCCAATTTCCTTTATTGATTTCTTGCGAAGGAAAGCAGTCTCTATTATTCGCGAACCGGCTCGTTTGGCCTTGGCGCGCTTACTACCTTTGATCTCTCCGGAAATTTCTCGTTTCTTCAATCGCGTTCTTTGTGCGGGTGTAAGTTTTATATCCTTTGACCACATACTGAGCGATCCACCTTTTTCTATTTTAAGTCGTTTAGCAATCTGACTAAAACTAAAACCAGCTCGGCGTAATCGCTGGACACGAGTTTTTTGAAGAGAGGCCAATTTTTGCATACTTGTTGCGGGAGCCGGAATTGCACCGGCGTCGCAAGGTTCTTTCTCTACCTTTTGTTTCCAAAAGGAATGGACTATCCCATTTCCCATTCGGGAATCCCCATTATAGTCTCTGAACCTTCTCGCCTGAGGCGAACTTGGCTGCTGATTGCCAAATCCCTCCTTATTTTTAACCGTTCACGCTCATTCTTGCGAATCACGTTGTAGGAAGAAGGGCTCTTATGGTTTTCCAGCAATTTCGGGGATTTTCATCAAGATGTTTCCATCTTGCGCCACACGTTTGTATGGGCCTCGCATGGTACTACTCCACTATCCCGCATACCTAGTATATCCAAAAAAGAAGCGCTTGTAAAGATTGACATTTTAGAATATAATATGCATCATGCGGCTGCGTAGCTCAGTGGCAGAGCAAAGGACTCATAAGCCTTAGGTCAGTGGTTCGAATCCACTCGCAGCCACAAGGACTGAATATATGCGGGCGTAGCTTAGCCTGGTTTAAAGCGCTTCCCTGTCACGGAAGAGATCGCCGGTCCAAATCCGGTCGCCCGCGCAATTTATTGCAATAAATTGCGCGAGGCTCGCCTCAAAGAGGCGGCCCGCGCCTATTGCTATATATGAATTCTTATACTATTTACATATTAACGAGTATAAAAATTCCAAAAACATACGTTGGTTATACATCTAATCTTGCAAGGCGTTTGCGCGAGCATAATGCTGGACGCGTCAAAGCTACAAAACATTTTTGTCCATGGAATCTATTGCATAAAGAGATTGTTACTTGCTTAAGTAAAGCAAAAAAGCGAGAGCAATATTGGAAAAGTGCGGCTGGAAGAAAAAAACTCAAACTCTTTTTTGGGTAGGATCGTATCATTTTGTGTTTGACGAAATTTTTCGATAACCAGTCAGCGGACTTTGCTTTACATATTTTTTTTGTTTTGGTAGAGTACAGGCAGTTATTTTAACGATGCTTCAGTAAAGGAAGGTGTCTCATGGCAAACTCCCTAAACAGGTTTGAAGAAGAGATTGGCACTGCTGTTTTTGATTCAGGAAGGGTGAGTTTTGGGGAAGTTCTTTGGCATGTGCATAGGGCGCATCCTGAACTAGAATTGCCGCCAGCTCCTATATTTATTGATTTGGGTGCTCTGCCGCCAGAGCTTGTCATTAAAATAGGAGAAAATCTGCACAGAAAAGCCGTTCAAGAAAATATACGCTTTGAAAGGGTGGCTGGGGTTCCAACCGGAGGCAATGGTTTTGCAGAAGCATTTTGTATGGTAGACCAGGGGAATACGTCTCGACTGCTTACATTGCAAAAGGAAGGCCAAAGAATTCTGGGCCCGGTTCAGGGATTTTATCAACCACACAATATCGTCTTGCCGGTGGAAGACGTCATCACAACTGGCGCTAGCACGCTTGAGGCGATTGAGGTTTTTGGAGCGGAAAATTGCATTGTGCATGATGTAATGGCCGTTATTGATTATGAGTTAGGAGCGGCCCAACGCCTCAAGACAGATGATTTAACCCTCCACCGTATCTTTCCGATCTCACAGTTGCTCGGTTTGTGGCTTGAGAAGAAAAGAATCACTATGGGGCAATACGATAAGGTAATGGCAGTTTTGAATACCATAAGAACAAAACTAATGCCAAGTTCGTAGTAGCTCTTTTGCTCGATTTTCTTACCCCAAAGGCTCCTTAAGTGGAGCTAAACAAAACCGCCAGGCACTCAGTCTGGCGGTCTTTTCTTTTCTGAAGAAGTATGATATAAGTTTTTTAGGTCTTTTAACCCAAAAAAAAGAGGAGGGAATCCTATGGCAGCATTTCAAGGCTTTCCCCACGTGCTTGAAACCCAGCAATTCACCCGAAAATGGCTCGAAGAAAAACTCTTCCCGCTAGCTCGTGAGAAGCGGTTGTCGGTTCAAGCCCGATATGAAGATATTCCCACCTTGCTACGAGGGAAGGGGATGGCAACTCTTTTCTATGAACCAAGCACGAGAACTAGACTTTCGTTCGAAACAGCTATGCATCGCCTAGGAGGATGGGTTGTCTCTACAGAAAATGCCAGTGAGTTTTCTTCCGCGGTAAAGGGTGAGACCCTTGAAGACACGATTCGGGTGTTGAACGGCTATCGTCCAGCTGTGATTGTTTTGCGGCACCCCGAAGAAGGAGCTGCAAAAAGGGCTGCTCGCATATCCGAAGCAGCAATCATTAACGCGGGAGATGGAACGGGTCAACATCCTACACAGGCTCTCTTAGATATCTTTACTATTCAAGAAGAGATTGGGAGAATTGACAATATTTCAGTGGCTCTAGTGGGGGATCTTGTACTTGGAAGAACAGTTCATTCTCTCGTGTATCTTCTTGGAAAGTTTATTAACGTACGTCTGTTCTTGGTGTCTCCTCCAAATCTTCGAATGAGAAGCGATATCAAAGAGTATCTGGCACAGCATGATATTTCGTTCACCGAACATACCGATCTAAGAACTGTTGCTTCTCAAGTAGATGTTATTTACCAAACACGTACCCAAACAGAGCGGGGGTCATCTCTTGCAAAAGCTCAACCGGAAGACATATTTTGCATGGTAGATGCGCAAATTCTCAACTTGATGCATCCCCATTCCATTATTATGCACCCCTTGCCCAGGAATGAAGAGATCAGCCCAGAAGTGGATAAAAACCCTCGAGCCGCATACTTTAGACAAGCGCAGAACGGTCTCTACGTACGTATGGCATTGCTTCAGATGATTCTGGGGTAAAGCCCAGTCCGCAACACCTTTGGTGCTCTGCGGACTTTCTTTTTCTGGGGATAACTGGGGTTGATTTCCCCTCTATTTTAAGGTAAAATAGATATGGCGTATGAAACTTGAAATTGACTCTTCAGAAGAGCTGGAAATACGGAAATCACTAGAGAAAAGAGGGGATCCAGAGGCAAAAAGAATGCTTCGGTTTTTGAATATGCCGGATTTATCGCGCACACCCGACAGTCCGCTTGGCGCAATCATAGAACGGGTGAAAAAAGTGCCTGTGCTGAAAAACTTTGACGACATTAAGATCCCTGAGATTGTTTCGACCCATGTTCTTTTCGATCTATTTAATATGCCTCCTGGTCACCCGGCTCGCAGCAAATCAGATTCTTATTATGTAGATGAGGGGCACATCCTGATAACCCACGACACAGTGATGTGGTATTTCTATTTGAACCACCCCGATGTAAAGAAAAAGATCGAGAACGGTGAAGACCTGGGGGTCATCTGTTACGCCAAAGTCTACCGCAAAGACGAAATAGACAGAAAGCACATGAACGTTTTTCATCAGTTTGGTGGACTTTATTTGGTGCGCGACGAACAAAAGACTCTGACCATCGAGGATTTGAAAAACGCCCTTACCGAAATAGCACAAAGTATTTTCGGTAAAGATATAAAGATCCGTTTCAACCCGGACAATTTTCCCTACACGGATCCCAGTTTAGAAATGGAGATCGAGATAAACGGCCAGTGGATTGAGATGCTGGGCTGCGGTATGGCCCGTAAAAGCGTTTTGGCCAATTTCGGTCTTACTGGATACCACGGCTGGGCGTTTGGCTTCGGGCTTGAACGCATGGCCATTGTCAGTATGAGCCTTCCTGATATCCGACTTTTATGGTCAGAGGATCCCCGGGTAAAAAAACAGTTAAAGCTTGGGAACTCTTTTGTTCCGGTAAGCAAATACCCTCCCATTACTCGCGATATTTCATTTGTTGTTGATAAGGACTTTGTTCCTAATAACTATTTTGACTTGATTCGGGATATTGGCGGAGATTTAGTTGAGGAAGTCCAACTTCTTGATAACTATGAAGATGCAAAGAAATTTGGGCTAGGCAAAATAAGTTATACCTATCGCATAGTCTATCGAAGCAACGAGAAAACATTGGTGAGCAAAGAGATTGACCTGCTCCAGGACGAACTGTACAAGCAAACCGCTAAACAATTTAGTGCCGTGCTTCGTTAGTCCGAAGGATAAAATATACTATGGCAACAAAAAAGAGCGCAAATCTCGAATACGGAGCAAAAGACATCGTGGTGCTTGAGGGCCTGGATCCCGTGAAAAAGCGTCCTGCAATGTATATTGGTTCTACAGGTCCTGACGGTCTGCATCATTTGGTGTGGGAGGTTTTGGATAACTCCATTGATGAGGCCATGGCAGGATACGCAAAGAACATTGAGGTATCTTTGCTTTCTGGAAACCGCGTACAGGTTATTGATGACGGACGAGGGATCCCCATTGAAAAGCACCCCCAGACCAAGAAATCTACGCTGGAAACCGTAATGACCATTTTGCATGCGGGCGGAAAATTCGGTGGAAAGGCATATCAGGTTTCAGGTGGGCTTCACGGGGTAGGAGTCTCTGTGGTTAACGCCCTTTCTATCTACTTGAAAGCCGAGGTATGTCGCGACGGTTTTCACTACCAGCAGGAATATACACGAGGCGTGCCCAAGGGTCAGGTAAAAAAGGTGGGAAAGTGCAAGGGGTCTGGCACACGGATTCTTTTTGAGCCAGATATTGATATTTTCAAGGAAATTAAGTTTGATGCAAGACTCATCCTCAATCATTTGCGCCAGCAGGCCTATCTCACATCTGGCACCAAGATTACTCTAGTGGATGCCAGGGAAAAGGAAAAGAAATCTTATACCTTCTACTTTGAGGGTGGTCTTGCTTCTTATATTCCCTATCTCGTTAAAGGAAGAGTTCCAAAACACGAAACCGTCTTTTATGTAAAGGGCGAGAAGGAAGGCATGGTAGCAGAGGTTGCCTTTCAATACACCGAAGAGTTTGAGATTATGGAGGAGAGTTTTGCCAATAACATCTATACTCCAGAAGGGGGAACTCACCTCACGGGATTTCGTTCTGCTCTGACAAGGACCTTAAATGACTATGCAAAAAAGAACAATTTTCTAAAAGGAGAAGAACCTCTTACCGGGGACGACGTTAGAGAGGGCATGACCGTTGTGGTTTCGGTGAAAATCCGGGATCCTCAATTTGAAGGACAAACCAAGGCAAAGCTTGGAAACCCGGAAGCTAAAAACGCGGTAGAAAGCGTCACCGCCGAGGCCCTTGAGGACTACTTGGAGCGCAATCCTCTGGATGCACGGTCCATCATTGAAAAATCTCTCCTTGCTTCCAAAGCCAGAAAGGCAGCAAAGGCAGCCCGTCAAACCGTACTCCGAAAGGGAATACTTGAGGGCTTGGCTTTGCCAGGAAAATTAGCTGACTGCACCTCCAAAGACCCAGAAGAGTCAGAGCTCTACATCGTAGAGGGGGAGAGTGCTGGAGGCTCAACAAAGCAAGCTAGGAACCGGTGGTTTCAGGCGGTCTTGCCCTTGAGAGGAAAAATACTGAATGTGGAACGCGCTCGCCTAGACAAAATCCTAACCTCAAAAGAAATCCGTTCTCTGGTTATTGCGTTGGGAACCGCCATTGCAGAGGATTTTGACATCGAAAAGATTCGTTACCAGCGCGTTATCATTATGACCGATGCCGATGTGGACGGATCTCACATCCGGGCCCTGCTTCTAACTCTCTTTTACCGATACTTTAAGCCAATAATTGAACGGGGATATCTGTATATCGCTCAACCCCCTTTGTATCAAATCCAGCAGGGCAAAAACATTCAATATGCCTTTTCTGATGGAGAGCGCGACAAAATCATTTCCCAACTCGCAAAACAAAAGAGCAGCTCGGGAACGAACGTACAGCGATACAAGGGTTTAGGTGAAATGAACCCGGAACAGCTGTGGGAAACCACTATGAATCCGGGTAATCGAGTCTTGTTCCAGGTCACCATAGAAAGCGCCAGGGAAGCGGATAAGATTTTTGACATCTTGATGGGAGATGAGGTCTACCCAAGAAAGAAGTTTATCCAGACCTATGCCAAGAGCGTTAAGAATTTGGATATCTAATGCAAGTTGACATTTACCAGATTTGTGAGTATAGTTTATGACTATGAACCCATTTTCAAGAGTTGGGACATTCCTCCGAGAATCTCGGGGAGAAGCAAGAAAGGTGGACTGGCCAACCAGACAAAAAACATTCCAGAATACCATTCTGGTGATTGTGTTTTCTGTTGTGGTTGCCGTATTCCTGTCTACTTTTGACCTTTTATTCACCAACCTTTTGGAGAGGTTTGTGCTTTAATACCATGCCAAAACAGCAGACAATCACAGATCGGAACTGGTATGTTATTCATACCTATTCTGGATACGAGGATGCCGTGGCCAGGTCTTTAAAACAACGGATTGAATCTTTGAATATGGAAGACAAGATTTTCCAGGTCTTGGTTCCCAAAGAAAAAAAGATTAAGATTAAGGGAGGGAAACGAAAAAACGTGGAAGAGAAAATCTATCCCGGGTATGTGCTGGTGGAAATGATCGTGACCGATGACTCCTGGTATGTGGTCCGCAACACTCCCAACGTCACTGGATTCGTGGGATCCGGAACTACCCCAATCCCGGTTTCAAAAGAGGAGATAGATTCTTTGAAAGGGCGTATGGACCAAGAGGCCCCTCAATATGACATTAGCGTCAAAGAAGGGGATGCGGTTAAGATTGTGGACGGTCCATTCAAGGACTTTGACGGCAAAGTCTCAGAGATTGACCTGGAACGGGGCAAAATAAAGGTATTTGTAAATATGTTTGGCCGGGACACTCCTGTAGAATTGGATTCCCTGCAAATTCAAAAACTCTAATATGAACCATTCGCTTCGCTCAGAACCATATATTTCTCATTAACATTCGAACTATGGCAAAAAAGATAAAGACAATCATCAAGTTGCATATTAAGGGAGGGGAAGCCACTCCAGCTCCTCCCGTGGGACCGGCTTTGGCACCTCATGGATTGAACATGGGCGAGTTTTGCGCCAAGTTTAATGATGCTACAAAGGAGATGAAAGGATTTAAGATTCCTGTAGATATTATCGTATATGAGAACCGCAGCTATGATTTTAAGGTTCATCAGCCCCAGGCCTCAGAACTGTTGAAACGAGCGGCTGGCGTTGAAAAAGGTTCTGGTACTCCAAATAAGACAAAGGTGGCAAAGATAAGTAGGGGGCAGCTTGAGGAAATTGCCAAGCAAAAGATGGCAGACCTCAATTGCGATACCCTGGCTGCAGCCTCCAAAACCATAGAGGGCACCGCAAAAAGTTTAGGTATTTCAGTTGAATGATACTCTCAGACCACGACATTAAGACTGCGATCCACGAGGGGAAAATCACTATTTCTCCGGCTCCCAACTATGATGAGCAGTTGGGGCCTTGCTCTTTGGATCTTCACCTGGGAAACGTCATGAAGGTATTCAAAACGGCTTCCTATCCTTATCTTGATTTAAAGAGGAACATAAACTTTGAAGAGCTCATGGATGAAATCACGGTGAACGATGGGGACCCCTTTGTTTTGCAACCAGGCGCCTTTGCGCTGGCAATTACCAAAGAAGAGTTCTCACTACCAGACGATATCATGGGGCGCTTGGATGGAAGAAGTTCTCTTGGTCGGCTCGGTATCGTGGTGCATTCTACTGCGGCTCGTTTTGATCCAGGGTGGCAGGGGCGAGCAGTTATGGAATTGGGAAATCTTGGTCCCAGTCCAGTCATCTTGTACGAGGGTATGCGAATCTGTGCCCTCACCTTTGAAACACTTACTTCGCCTGCCGAAGAGTCCTATTCCAAAAGCGCCAAGCGAAAGTATTCCAAGCAAGAAAAGCCTCAGGCAAGCAAGATCAACAAGGAGTTTAGTTAAAATCCACCCACAACTGTAACCTCTCCTTTGATGGGAGGATGCGGTTCATAGTTAAGAAGTTTAAAATCGTCGAACACAAACTCGTCGATATTTTTTTTCTCCGGATTAATATGTATGACAGGAAAAGGCTTGGGTTCTCGTTTCAGTTGCTCCTGGACCTGATCATAATGATTGGAATAAATGTGCGTATCTCCAAGCACGTGAACAAATTCTCCGGGTTTGTACCCGGTCACCTGAGCAATAATAATGGCCAAAAGGGCATAGCTGGCAATGTTGAAGGGCACACCTAAAAACATATCGCAAGATCTTTGATAGAGCAGGAGATCAAGTTTTTCATTATTGGTTACCCGCAAATGAAACATAGTATGACAAGGGGGGAGAGCCATTGACTGCCCTAGGAGCGCCATCTCGTATACAAATTCAGGATTCCACGCAGAGACAATATAGTGTTTGCGGTCTGGGCGTTCCTTGAGCTTTTCAATTGCCCAGGCAAGCTGGTCTATTTCTCTTCCGTCTGATGCCTTCCATTTTCTCCATTGACGGCCATATACGGGCCCCAACTCACCCCAGTCCTTGGCAAAGGCGGCATCTTCCCTGATCTTTGCTACAAACTGCTCTTGCGTCATCTGGGGTGTCTTTCCGGCCTCGGAGGCCTTCTTGTATGGCTTGTAGGCCCATTCATCCCAGATATGTACGTCATTGTCTACTAAGTACTTGATATTTGAATCTCCCTTTAGAAACCACAAGAGCTCATGGAGAATACCTCTGAAAAACACCTTCTTCGTGGTTAAAAGGGGAAGCCCTTGCTCCAAGTCAAAGCGCATAATACGGCCAAACACCGATTTTAGCTCAATGCCCGTGTTGAATTCGTGTTTGATATCCCCATTTTCGAGGATGTCCCGGAGAAGGCTGAGATATTGGTATTCGGGATGCATTATGATACTATATCAAGAGCCAAACATTCTCGCAAACCCATGACTACATTTATCATCGCAGCCATAACCGCAGACGGCTTTATCGGAAAGAATTCAAGTCATCTGGCTGACTGGACCAGCAAGGAGGACAAGCGTTTTTTTGTGGAAATGACCAAAAAAGCGGGGGTTGTTATCATGGGCCAGAATACCTTTGAAACCATTGGAAAACCCCTTCCTGGGCGCCTCAATATCGTGTATTCCAGGGACAAACAGCACGAAGGGGTGGAAACCACGCAAAAGCCTGCACAAGAGCTTCTGGATGACCTCAGGGGTCGTGGATACCAGGAAGTTGCCATTGGTGGGGGTGCCACTATCTACACCATGTTTTTAGAGCAAAAACTGGTAGACAAGCTCTATTTGAGCATTGAACCAGTTTTATTCGGGAAAGGCATCACCCTGTTTAACAAAGAATTTGATACGAAGCTTGAATTGGTATCGGTAAAGAAACTCGGTGAGCAAACCGTATTACTAGAATATAACGTACTAAAAACTTACTCTCAGTAAGTTATCCACACCTTACCGAGAGTAAGGATGAATATATATGGTTTTGGGAATTAAAGAATTGCACCGACTGGTCAAAGAACAGAATCTTGTTACCAATCTTTCGGAGCGAGAACTGGAAAATCCTGAAGGAGCTGGGTTTGATTTGAGAATAGGGGAGTTATATGAGATTTCTGGGCAGGGTTTTTTGGGCGTTACAGAGCGAGAAACTCCAGAGATGAAGCTTGTGGCAAAATATGAAGAAGGCAAAACCATTGAAATCCAGCTCAAACCGAATGTCTACTACTTAATGAAGACCATGGAGGACGTAAACATGCCAGAAAATCTTCTGGCTATTATGACCCCTCGCTCTACTTTGTTCCGTTCTGGCGTCTATATCTTTGGAGGGCAGGTTCCTCCTGGATATAAAGGAGGGTTAAATATGGGCATCTACAACTATCGAAATACTGACTTTCGCCTGGAAATAGGTTCAAGAGTGGTGCACATCATGTTTTTTGAAGTAAAAGGAGAGGGGAATCTCTATCGCGGACAGTGGCAAGACGGAAGAGTCACAACCGACCAGAAAGAAACTCAGATTTGACCCTTTCATTTATTTTTGCTACTAGGTATTTAGAACTATCCTAGCGTTTGTGGAGGTGCACCTTGAAACCCCATATGGAGTCTCTGATGGCGTCAGAAGAGATTGCGTTTTTCCGCCTTATTGAACGGCTGATGCACGATACACCAGAAGTAGATCTCGGGGTAGATCGCCAGGGGTATGAGATTTTGGTTTCATGCCATATGGTTTGTCGTGCGTTGGCGCAATTGTTCCCACAGTTGGAATGCCAAGATGGTTATTTTGCCCGTGAAGGCATAGAACATTCCTGGCTTACCTGGGAGAGAGATTTTATTATTGATGCATGCCCAGTGGCCATGGTGGGCGGACCCATTATGGTAGACTGTCGTTATTTTACGACTCCGTGGCAGTATCTGTATCAACCTTCCAAGGAGCGTTTTACTTGTCTTGATGCCCCAGATTTTCCAAAACACATTGAAAGGGTTACTGAGGCAATGCGAAGTGTATTCCAGGTGGCGGCGTGACGATGTCACGCCGCTTTTTTCTTTTTCAAAATTCCTTTATAATACGGATTATGAACTATATTCCCACCATTGGACTTGAGATTCATGCTGAGCTAAAAACCAAGAGCAAGATGTTCTGCTCTTCTCTCAACGACCCTTTAGAGCAACATCCCAATGTTAATGTCTGCCCTGTCTGCATGGGACATCCTGGAACCCTGCCGGTTGCCAACAAGGCTGCTATAAAGAAAGTTCAGAAGGTTGGGCTGGCCTTAAACTGTACTCTTGCCCTGTTTTCCAAGTTTGACCGAAAGAACTACTTTTACCCAGACCTTCCCAAAGGATATCAAATTTCTCAATACGATCTGCCTTTCTGCAAGGAAGGATATCTTGATATTGAGGGAAAACGTATCCATATAACCAGGATTCATCTGGAAGAAGACACGGGAAGGCTTTTGCATCCCAAAGGTACTGATTATTCTTTGGTGGATTTCAATCGGGCCGGAGTCCCCTTGCTAGAGCTGGTCACAGAACCCGATATTACAACAGGGGAGGAGGCAAGAAAATTCGCACAGGAATTCCAGGTGCTCTTGCGCTATCTCGCAGCATCTGAAGCTAATATGGAGAAAGGACAGATGCGGGTAGAGGCAAACGTTTCTGTGAGACCTGAGGAGCAAGAAGAACTCGGAACTAAGGTAGAGGTTAAAAACCTCAACTCGTTTCGCTCTGTAGAGCGAGCCATTGCCTTTGAGATTTCCAGGCAATCTCAAGTTCTAGAATCAGGACAAAAAGTTATCCAGGAAACCCGAGGTTGGGACGACACAAAAGAGCAAACATTTTCTCAGAGAGAAAAGGAAGAGGCACACGACTACCGGTATTTCCCGGAACCAGACCTTCCTCCCTTTCGCTTCACTAAGCAAGAGTTTGAAGAACTGAAAGCCGAGCTTCCTGAACTTCCTTGGCAAAGAAGAGAACGCTTCGTGCGTGAATACAGCCTTGGAATGAAAGAAACAGAGGTGTTTGTCCAGCAAAAAGACATGGGGGAATACTTTGAAAAGGTTGTTTCAGAGCTTGGTCCAGATTTGGCTCCAGAGAAACTACAAAAACTCACCAAACTTTCTGCCAACTACATTCTCACGGATTTAATGGGGCTTTTAAAGGGGGCTTCGGTCAATGGAGAGGATTTTCTCATTACCCCAGAAAACTTTGCAGAACTCGTTTTGTTAATTGAAAAAGAAGAGATATCAAGCGCCATTGCAAAACAAGTCTTAAAAGAAATGTTTGCCAGGGGAGGAGATCCCTCCCAGATTATTGAAGAGAGGGGATTGACCCAGATAATTGACGAAACTGCTATTCAAAAGATGGCAAAAGAGATTATTGAGACCAACCCTAAAGCGGTAGAGGACTACAAAAAAGGTAAGGGGAATGCCCTGCAGTTTTTGGTAGGCCAACTCATGGCTAAAACCAAAGGCACGATAAACCCTGAAACCGCCCGCAGCATATTAGAGAGCCTTCTGAAAACTTAACCGAACTAAGTTTTCAGCTTCTCTTTGGTTCTTTACCCAGTGAATGCGTGGGTCTTTTTTAAACCAGGTCATTTGGCGACGGGCAAAATCTTGAGTTGCTTTTAATGTCTTTTCAATCATTTCTTGCCTTGTAATCTTTTTTTGAAGATATTGGGAAACTTCTCGATATTCGAAACCAAAACTCTCAATTCTTTTCCAGGACAATCCCTGCTTTCGGAGTTCCTTAATCTCGTTAAGGAAACCGTGCTTGAGCATTAGTAAAAAACGCTTTCTAATTTTCTGTTGAAGTACTTGTGGCGATTTTTTGATGCCAATGAATAGTGATGGGTAGGGGAGTGAATCTTTTTGCAAGCTCGGCACGGGCTTTCCCGTAATCAGTATAATCTCTAAGGCGCGAATGAGACGTCTTTTGTTTTTTTGTTCTATAGTTCTTGCCCGATGCGGATCGAGCTCTTTGAGTTTTTTGTAGAGTTCATTAATACTCAATTTCCCCAACTCTTTTCTAAGTTTCGTTTGTGGCCTCACTTCAGGCATAATCCAGCCATCCACCACGGCATAAACATACAAAGGACTGCCACCTACAAGAAAGGGGAGTCTGCCTCTTTTATGAATTCCCAGGATTGCTTTTCGCGCTTCTTTTTGATACCGAGCTACCGTATATCTCTTTTTTGGAGAAGCAACGCTCAAAAGATGGTGCGGTATTCTTCGCATCTCTTTTCTTGTCACCTTTCCAGTTCCAATATCCAGGCCCCTGTATACTTGTCTAGAATCAGCAGAAACAATCTCACCAGAGAACCTCTTTGCGAGTTTTATAGCTAACTCACTTTTCCCCGATGCCGTAGGGCCTAAAATTACGATTAATTTTTTCATAGATATAGCGAGATGCCACTATACCAAAATAGCTCATATAAACAATGAAGGTCAAACGAGGTATGCCGCTCTCCGGGAAGCTTTCGGAGGCGGTTTGGCATGGTTCCCGCGAAAGCGGGACAAACCGCCGAGAACGCAAGCCCCAAAATCTCGCTGGGATTTTGAGGGCTGATTCCCGAGAGTGGCATACCGAGTGCTAATGGACTTCCTCGCGCTTCTCACGGAGGAACGATCTCCACTGTTCCAGGAATTCAATGAACACCTGAAAAGGAATCTCAATTAAGAAGTTGAAAATAACAATGAGGATATTATACTTTGCAACCTGCCGCGAGAGCCATCTTCCTGTGTGGATAATGGGCAAAGAGAATAGGTCGAATATGGTATAGAGGAATCCCTGCTTTTCTTTCCCGATCAAGAGCTCTCTTCCCCGCTGCCTAATTTTTGTCCCGCCAAACGCTACCAAAGAGACAAAGAAGAGAAAAATAATGATGGAAAGCAGGCTGAAATCCAGTTTCCAGAGCCCCCAGGAAATCAAACCGAATGAAAAGAGAAAACTCAAGAGGTATAGGATGGAAATAAAGCCTTCAAGCAGGGGGCGCTTGCGCCGCGGCACTGGTATCTCTAGCCGGTCCTCCCCCCTTTTTCCATATACTATCTTCATGACCTCCATCATGAGGCGCTGAAAGTTCTCTTCTGTTGTGGTTTTCGTACTCAAGACAAGCAGCAGCATGAGTAGAGGAGGGATTGTAACACTTAGGAAAAGAACTGTCTGGCTAAAATCCCCAGTCACATACTTATCTAGGGGAATTTCAATAGCAAAGGCAACCAATACCTTAGTGAGGAGAACGGAAATAGTACTGTAAAAGGCAGCCCTGCGCATTTTACCTCCGAGTTTTTGCAGGCGGGAGGCATAGTTCTCTTGCACTGCATTTTCCATGGCAGCAGGATCTGAGCTGAACTGTTCAAAATCCGTTGGATGAGCGCTAAGGATATCTCCGATAATCAAATACGAAGAATCATACTTTTCCATAAGCTGGTAAAAGCGTTCACCAAAGGAGTGATGAATGACAACATACAGTTCGTTCTTTATCTTTGGAAGCTGCGAAGCCAATTGTTGAAGGGTTACAGATGCAGGTTCCCTCCAGTCCTGGTACTTTTGCTCCAGCAGATGATGGATGATGGTGGCCTCATCAAGCTTGAATAACGCTCGCTGTACGGCAACGGAGATTTGGAGATTCCTTTCTCCCTCTTCCATGTCGCCTCCATTCTGAAGCTGCACCCTTTCTTTCATGTCGTCTATCATGAATTGGATAAGGGCACGCTCTCTAATGGGAGGGGCTAGAGTTTCTTCAATTTCAGAAGCCGCAACGCCAAGCAACCACATTCGCAATTCTGCCAGCATCTTTTCTGCTCCATCCTGGGGACTGTGCTCCAGCAAATAGAAGTATTTTTCAACGATTCTCTGGATTTCAGTTATCTTTGTGATTGGGATGCGCTCATTGGGGAAGTGACCACCTCGGACGAGTTCCTGCACAAAGGGTTCGGCGAAATCTTCTTTTGTCCCCAAAAGCATCCTGCGTTTCAAGATACGCTCAATAGCAGTCTTTCTGAGCAAATGCTCTTCCCGCCAATCCACAACACCCCGTATTTTCTCGTAGAAGGAGGCAACTTTGGCAGCAACCTCATCCACAGTAATTGTGGGGACCCCTTCTATGGGCTGCAGACTCTCATACCATCTCTTGTATTCCGCAGACAGCTTTTTTACATCAAGTGGCAGTTCCATATAATTATGCTCCCTCCTCCAATTCTTTCTTCACGAGACTTGCAAACTCAGCCACACTCATTAACCCCAAATCTCCTTTGCCCCGTTTTCTCGGAGCTACCGCAGCTTTTGCCATTTCCTTTTCTCCCACAACCAAAAGATAAGGGATTTTCTGGGTTTCACCTTCTCGAATCTTTTTTCCCAACGTCTCATTCTCGTCTCGAATGACAATGCGCAGGGAAGGGGAGAGAAGACGCAGTTGTTCTACAACCTTCTTTGCATAGTCTGTGAATTTGTCTGAAACAGGAAGAATCCATGCCTGTTCTGGGGAAAGCCATAAAGGGAAGGCGCCTCCGAAATGCTCAATCAAGATACCAAGAAATCGCTCTGTGGAACCCAAAATGGCACGATGCAGCACAACGGGGCGCAGTTTTTTTCCTTTTTGGTCCACGTATTCAAGGGAAAATCGCTCCGGCAGATTCATATCCAGCTGCACAGTAGAAAGCTGCCATTCCCTATTCAAAACATCCTTGAAGATGAAATCGAGTTTGGGGCCGTAAAAGGCGGCTTCTCCAACGCCTGCTTTCTGCTTCCACCCGCGCTTTTTCACAAGCCGCGAGAGTATTTTTTCAGACTCCCTCCATATTTTTTCAGATCCAATGTATTTTGTTTTTGCTTTGGGATCCCGGGTGGAAATCCTGACCCAGAAATCCTTGAATCCAAATTTAAGATATGCGGCCTCAATCATATCAAACATGAGGTTCAGCTCTTCTTCAATTTGATCTGGGCGCAAGAAAACATGGCAATCGTCCTGTGTCAAAGAACGAACTCGAGTAAGGCCAGAGAGCTCTCCTGATTTCTCATAGCGATAATTGGTGGTTGTCGCGGTCCAGCGCAAGGGAAGTTCACGCCAGGAATGAGGAATGCCTTTATAGAGCATCATGAAATGGGGGCAATTCATGGGTTTCAAATAATAGTCTGCCTCCCCCTTGAGCTTCATGGCAGGATACATGGCATCAAACTTATCTAAGTGACCAGATATGCGATACAACTCGCCCTTGGTGATATGCGGAATCCAAATGGGATGATACCCATTTTCCTCTTGAAGAGTTGTGATGTATTGCTCCACAATGCGGCGCAATAAGGCACCCTTGGGATAGAACATGGGGAGTCCGGGCCCCACTTCATCTGCAATAGAAAAAAGTCCGAGTTCTTTTCCGAGTTTTCGGTGGTCGCGCTTTTTCGCCTCTTCCTGCTGCCAAAGATACTGCTCCAGCTCCTTTGTGGTCTGAAAAGCAGCTCCGTACACCCTTTTGAGCATTGGATTCTTTTCATCCCCTCGCCAGTAGGCTCCCGCCACATGGGTAAGCTTGAAAGCATCCAGGGGAAGTTCCCTGGTGTTTTTAATATGTCCTCCGCGGCATAGGTCCAAAAACACATCTCCGGTCCAGACCATGCCAACTTTTCCTACTTTCTTTTCCCGGGAAAGATCTTTGATAAGCTCAACCTTAAAGGGTTGCTTCTTTTTTTTAAAGTATGCTGCAGCTTTCAATACAGGCCAGAGTTCTTTTTTGAATGCGAGGTTTCTCATGGCAATTCCGCGCATTTCTTTTTCTAGTTTTGGCAGGTCTTTCTCTGAAATATCAATGTTTTTAAAATCGTAATAGAAACCATTCTCGATAACCGGCCCAATCCCAAACTGCGCTTTTGGATAAAGCTTTTGTACTGCTGAGGCCAGCAGATGTGCAAAGGAGTGCCGTATATTGTCTAAAGATTCTTGCTTCACCCCGCACAAAATTAAATTTATTATCGCCTTAACTTTCCCGTAAAAATTGCTATTGTTTTGCGCAATTTTGTGCGGGGTTCACGTTACCTCTTGAAACTCTTCAACTTCTTCTGCGACAAATTTCTTTATGCCTTGGTACTGATTTACCCTCCCCGCAACCAAGACAATCTTATTCTCTTGAAATAGAGTGGGGTATTTTTCAATGACTGAAGGGAATACTACCACCTCTATCTTTGCGGTCAAATCCTCAAGGCCCAAAAAAAGCATGGGTTTTCCACTCTTGGTGATGATACGCTTGATAGAAGAGATAATGCCTCCAATACGGATTCGAGAGAAGGGCGCTCCTGCAGTTTGCCGCACTGGCTCCTGGTTCATGATTTTTGCAATAGAAAATGCTTTTTTCTCCAAAAGATTCTTTAAACTATCCAATGGATGAGAACTCACATAGAGACCTAAAAGCTCTTTTTCCCACAAAAGTTTCTGGTTCTCATTTGTAGCTTCAGCGTCCTGTAAAGGGAGTTGTGGAGTAGATTGCTCCGCTTTTGCAAACAGAGATTGCTGGGCACCGTTTTGCACCTTAAAACTCTCTCGGGCAGCCTGCAAAAGGCGTTCCAAATTAAAGAGCAGCTTGTTTCGGTCAGCAAACACATCGAAAACTCCGGTTTTGATAAGACACTCCAGCGATTTTTTGTTTAGATTGGTGGAGCTAATACGGGAAATAAAGTCTTGCATGCTGTGATACGGGCCGGTTTTCTTTCGTTCTGTAATGATGGCTTCCACAATACCTTCTCCCACATTTTTTATCGCTAAGAGTCCAAAGCGAATTTGATTTTTTTGAGGCACCACAGAAAAGTTGCTGAAACTCTCATTAATATCCGGAGACAGAACCTCAATTCCCATCTTTTTTGCCTCTTCAATCAAAAAAGCAATGCGTTCTATATCGTTTCGTTCTGCGGTCAGAAGGGCGGACATGAACTCCACAGGATAATGGGTCTTAAGCCAGGCGGTTTGATAGGCAATGGTAGCATATGCTGCAGAATGTGATTTATTGAACCCATATCTGGCAAAGGGTAAAACCCACTCCCAAATTTTATCGGCAATCCCTTTTTGAATTCCGTTATCAATCATACCTTTTACAAACTTCTCCTTTTGTTCCATTAAGAGTTCCATAATCTTTTTCCCCACGGCTTTTCGAAGCACATCTGCTTGAGCTAAGGAAAACCCGGCCAGATCTTGCGCAATCTTCATGACCTGTTCTTGGTAAATGCAGATTCCTTGGGTATTTTCCAGGATGGGCTTTAATTTTTCGTGAAGGTAAGAAATCTTCTTTCTCTTATGCTTTCTAGCAATGTATTCGGGAATAAGCTCCATAGGACCTGGGCGATACAAGGCAATCATGGCAATGATATCTTCAAACTCCGTGGGCTTTAATTCTCTAAGATATCTTCGCATACCTTCTGACTCAACCTGAAATATTCCAATTGTGTTTGCATCCTGAAAGAGTTTATAGACCGCAGGGTCGTCTTGTGGGATTTGGTCAATGTCAACGTTTTTTCCATAAATGACATAGATACGCTTTAGGGTATCCTCTATAACAGAAAGGTTTTTCAAGCCCAGAAAATCCATCTTCAAGAGCCCCAGGTCTTCAATGCTGTGCATTTCATACTGAGTCACGATGTTTTCATCGTTTTGCGTAGGATGCTGCAGGGGCACCATAGAGTTTAATGATTGGGCTGCAATCACCACCCCGCAAGCGTGCGTGGAAGCGTGCCTCGCCACTCCTTCCAGTTTTTGAGCAAGATCAATCAAGCGCTTCGCCTTTTCATCCGTGTCGTACAACTCTTTAAATTCTGCAACCTGCTCTAGGGTCTGCTGCAACGTATGGCTAAAGGGAATCATCTTTGCCACCCGGTCGCAATAGCTATATTCGTACCCTAGGGCGCGTCCCACATCTCGGATGACGGCTCTGGCAGCCATGGTTCCAAAGGTGATAATTTGGGCAACTCGGTCGTGACCATATTTTTCTGCAACATACTGAATAACCTCATCCCTCCGATAGTCGGCAAAATCCAAATCAATATCAGGAAGAGAAACCCTTTCTGGATTGAGGAATCGTTCAAAGAGCAGGTTGTACTGCAAAGGATTAATATTCGTGATTTTCAAAAGGTAAGCAACCAGAGATCCGCCCACCGAACCTCTTCCGGGTCCCACCACAATACGCTTTCCCTTTGCCCAGTTCACAAAATCTTGCACAATAAGAAAGTAAGGAGCAAACCCGGTTTGGCGAATCACACCCAACTCAAATTCTAGACGCTTTGCGGCTTCTGGGTTTTTTTGTAACTCAGGTCTCGCCTTGAGCCCTTCCAAACAGAGTTCTCGCAAATACTCATCTGCTTTCTTCCCATCTGGGAGGGGAAAGACCGGGAGACGGGTTACCCCGAGCTCCAGTTCAAAGTTACACGCTTTTGCAATGAGTCCTGTATTTGTGACGCTTTCTGGAGCGTCCGAGAAAAGTTCTTCCATATCACGCTGACTCTTCAATGAAAAATCATCTGCGGTTAAAGTTAGGCGTTCTGGATCGTCAGGACGGGCACCGGTATTGATAAGCATTAAGATGTCTTGAGCTTCTGCATCCTCTGGTCGCAGATAATGGGAATCAGCAGTAGCCACCACGGGAATACTCAATTTCTTTGAAAGCTCAAGTAGGCCTTGGTTCACGATTTTTTGCTCAGGGATATTGGGATGCTTTTGGAGTTCTAGATAGAAATTCTCTTTCCCGAAAATTTCCTGGTATCGCAAGGCCACTTCCTCTGCTTCCTGTTTCTTTTTTGCTCGAAGGAGTCTCGGGATTTTTCCATTCAAGCATCCTGATAAAGCAATGAGACCTTCGGCATGCTCTTTCAAGAATGCTTCGTCCACCCGGGGTTTATAATAGAAGCCCTTGAGGTGCCCTGCAGTGAGAATCTTCACAAGATTTTTATATCCTTCCTGGTTTTTCACCAGAACAACCATATGATAAATAGTATCATCAATCTTAGGCCGCTTTTGATCCATTGATTCAAAAGCAAGGTAGATTTCAGATCCCAAGATGGGCTTGATACCCTTCTCTTTAGCCTTCTTGTAGAACTCTACGGCACCATATAAGTTTCCGTGGTCGGTAAGAGCAATAGAATCCATGCCAAGCTCCTTTACCCTATCTAAAAGCTGGTCTATTTTGGGCAGACCGTCTAATAATGAGTAGTGTGAGTGCGTATGTAAATGGGTAAATTGCTGACTCATATTGATGAATGCACGCCTGCCCCGTACCGAACCGAGGGTTCTGGTGCGGGGTGGAGATGCGTGAACCCCCCACCACTTTTACGTGAGTTCAATGGAGTTGCTAATTCGTTTTTTGAGCTCTGCATAGGAATTTTTGAATTGCTTCAATTTTGATTCTCTCGTGCGCGCGTCTTTCTCTGATTGATAAGCTTCATAGTAGACCAACACAAGAGGAGTTCGATATTTTGTAGATTTGTTGAGACTTTGATTATGCTCGTTAAGACGTTTTCGGAGGTCATTGGTTGATCCTATATACAACCTACCATCTTTCTTACTTTTCAATACATAAACATAAAACATGAAAGTGGTGGGGGGTGAATTTTCCCATGAAAGCGTAAAATTTGTAGGACAAATTTTCAGTTTCCCCCGTGTCGGAAAAATCTTAAAAACCGAAGGTTTGTAAAAGAAGGGGGGTCGGGGGAGACTGTGTGACCGTTTTCATTGTATAATATTCCTATGCAAAGTTCAAAGGGCATTGAAAATCTGCATTCGCAGATTTTGGGTTTCCCCCGTGTCGGAAATTATTCAAAACCGAGGGTTTTGAAAAGAAGGGGGGTCGGGGGAAACCCTGTGATCGTGGCTGGAGTAGACGAGGCGGGACGAGGCCCCTTGGCGGGTCCCGTGGTTGCCTGCGCCCTAGTTATCTTAACTAAGCGCGCGATGCCGAATCGAGAATCAAGAGCTTTTAAGTCTCACCCGGGAATACTCAAGGATTCAAAGCAGCTTACCCCAAAACAGAGAGAAGAATGGTACCGCTTTTTTCTGCATAATCCTAATATTCAATGGGGGATTGGAAGGGTATCAGAGCGAGTCATTGACCGCATAAACATTTATCAAGCGACCCGTCTTGCCATGGAACGTGCGGTCTGGAATCTTTCAAAAAAAGTTGCTCTCAATTTTCTGTTTATTGATGGAAATATGCGTATTACAACCTCTATTCCTCAAAAAGCCGTGGTGCGAGGGGATGAAAAGATTCAGCTTTGCTCAGCAGCCTCCATCGTTGCCAAGGTCACCCGAGATCATATAATGATGCGCTACCACAAGCAATATCCTCGATACGGCTTTGACAGGCACAAGGGATACGGCACGGTACTTCATCTGGCACGATTAAAAAAATACGGACCTTGTTCAATCCATCGAAAGACCTTTTCTCCCATCAATACCTTAGCCAGTCTAAGGAATCCTTAGCCTGGCTAAGGATCTCTTGCAGGAGTGAGGGTTTTCTGCTAGGGTAGGATATTATGGCGGTACCAAAACAGCATCGCTCCAAGAGTCGTCAAGGCCAAAGGAGAATGCATATCTATTTAAAAGGAACTTTAACGATACCTTGCCCAAAATGCGGCAAGGCGACTTTGGGGCACACAATGTGTGAAAGTTGTGGATTCTATCGCAAAAGAGAAGTCATAGATGTTCTCGGCAAATTAACCAAGAAAGAACGAAAGGCAAAAGAAAAGGAAATGGCCTCCCAGCAGGGAAGCAAGCCACGGGGGGAGCTTTCACCAGAAGAACTTTCGAGGCCCACAAGGTAACCCTCTATGGCATCCCGGCACCTATCCCGTTCCATTGCTATGCAAACCCTATATGAGTGGGACTTTTCAGGCCAAAAAGGTGATATTTCATCTCTTGCGGAAAAGAATATTAAAGAGTTTGGCCCGGGTTTGGAAGATGTAAACAAGGACTTTATCCGAACACTGGTTACAGGAGTATTAAGACACCGCACCTCCATTGACCAGATTATCGTAAAAGCGGCCCCAGAATGGCCCTTGGACCAAATTACCATGGTGGACCGCAATGTCCTGCGTCTAGGACTCTTTGAGCTTTTATACGGCAATAAGGAAGAGGTTCCACCCAAGGTTGCCATTAACGAGGCCATTGAACTGGCAAAGAACTTTTCCGGGGAATCTTCCGGCAAGTTCGTGAACGGGGTATTGGGAACGGTATTTCGAGAATTAGAAACATAGGAAACGAAATGAACCCCGTACTGAAAATTAGACCGTGCTGTTTCTCGCCAAAACACATCATTTAATCCATTATGAAGTCATCAAACCAAACACCAACAATGGTCGCATATGTCGCACGTCAAGAGAAGTCTAATTTCTAGTACCGGGATGAACGACATTGAAGAGTTTGAAAAAGAAACCGACATTGTTTTTAAAAACAAAGACCTCTTAAAGCAAGCATTCACCCATCGCTCTTATTTAAACGAGAATCCGGGCTTTGATCTCCAGCATAACGAGCGCATGGAATTTTTAGGAGACGCGGTATTAGAACTTGTGGTGACCGAGTACCTCTACGAGCAGCATCCCGACAAACCAGAAGGGGAACTGACCACCTGGAGAGCCGCCCTGGTAAACGCCAGAATGCTGGCGATTGTGGCAAAAGATTTGCAGCTTGGAGATTATTTACTCTTGTCGAAAGGTGAAACAAGGGAAACTGGTAAGGCAAGAGACTACATCTTAGCTAACGCTACAGAAGCCCTTATCGGAGCTCTCTACCTTGACCAAGGGTTAAAAATATGTCACAAGGTTATTGAGCGATACATCCTAAGCAAACTGCCAGAGATTTTAAAGGAGAAACTCTTTGAAGATGCCAAGTCCCGTTTCCAGGAGCTTGCCCAAGAAAAGACCGGTATTACTCCAAACTACCAGGTATTGGCAGAATGGGGTCCAGATCACGAAAAACACTTTAGGATGGCAGTCCTTGTGGGGAAAGACGTGATGGCAGAAGGAGAAGGAACTTCAAAACAAGAGGCAGAACAGGATGCGGCAAGAGCTGCATTAGAAAAACATGAAAAAAATTGGGGTTGAAGCAAACTGCTTTGCTTCAACAGGCACTTTAGGCGAAGCTCCTGCGGAGCCGTAAAAAAGTGCCCCGGGCTCAAATTAAAATATTTATAATCTAGAACTATGCTAACCATACGACTACAACGAAAAGGAAAAAAGAACCAGCCATTCTTTAAGATAATAGTGACAGAAGAGAAAAGATCCTCCACAGGAGGCCGCTTTGTAGAAGAGTTGGGATTCTACAACCCTCTCACCAAGGAAAGATCTCTGAAAGGGGATAGGGCAAAATACTGGATGTCTGTTGGAGCAAAACCCTCAGATACCGTATACAACATGCTGGTAACAGAGAGTATAATTGAAGGAAAGAAACGCCCCCAGCACAAGAAATCCAAGAAAAAGCAGCTCATCGAGCCTGAACGGCCTGAGGCAGAAGCTGCTCCTCAGCCAAAGGCTGATCAGCCTCCGGCTGAAGCTCCTGTAGCTGAAACTCCACCTCCCATAGCTCTTAACGAACCAAAGAAAGAGACTACCGAGGGTATTGACCCTTCACCTCTCCAAGGGAGGTGAAGGGTTGACAAATCCTAAGTTCTATGCTATACTACTACCATACAATGAAATATGGCTGTCAGTATAGGAGAGGTACTGACTTTTAAACGAAGACAATCTGAATTAACAGGCAGCTCTCTTCATAAAGGAGGGCTGCCTGTTCGTTTAGACGAACAAGTACCTATAAGTCCTGACCGATATGGCAGGCTTGGACAGGAGATCTTTGAGATGCATAAGAATCAGATTGGGGCACGGCATGTAGCAAAGGCGCGGGGCTTAATGCCTCGCAATGGCGAAAAGATACTTTCTGACGGAAGTATCATCACCAACACACAGATCCTGTACGACAGAGAACAGGGCATAGTGGAAGGAACCGCCAAGAACGGTACTTTCTTTCAAATTGCCGTCCCGCTCTCAGCCATAGGTCTCTAGAGGACCAGAGGGGTGAGCTTGCTCAAACATCTGTCAAGCAAGCTCACCCTTCCATTAAGTCCATAATACGATGCAACTTTATATCGTGGACTGAAAGGAGGAAAAAGTGAATAACCCCTTGTCCTTTCAAATCCTCTTGCAGCAATTGCGAGATGAGAATCCAATTACCGTGGAGATAAATCGTGGTTTTTCAAGGACTCTGTTCTATGAAAACAACAAATACTATGAGCAAACCCCCGGAGGAAGAAAGGAAATCTCTCTGGAGGAAGCTCAAGGATATCTCCGCGTCATGATAGCTCGCTGGCGTCGAGAACAACGCCAGCGTCAAAGGGAGAAGAAGTGAGTTAGACTATTTCAACGACTCCTTCTTCTCCTATCTCTTAAGCTCAAAACATTGTTGTGAGTTTAAGAGATTAAAAGTACCTTGAAAACCTAATCAGTACAATAACCTAACAATTGTTAGAAAATTGTACTGATTTTCCATGGCGGCGAAATGGACATTAGCCAGAAACACTCAGAACGAATGAAAGATTTGGAGTGAAAGACAAGTGTTAGTGTTCATCTCGCCGCTTCGGAAATAGAGTTCAGAGGTGCTCTTGCAAAAGATAGAATCTCTCCCTTGCCCGCCATAGCTTTAG
>JAUYJZ010000024.1 GCA_030698465.1 bacterium
ATAACGCATGGCAAAGGGTTTTTGGAAAAAAACCTTCCTGTCCTTGCTCTTGGTGCTGGCTTTATCGTTGCCGGCTTTTTCTTTTGCGCTGACTCCCGCAGAAGAACGAGCACAGCTGGAAGCTGAACTTGAAGCCCTAGAACAAGAGATTGGGGCCATTGAGGGAGATATCACCAAAACCCAGCAAGAAAAGAAAACTCTCCAAAACGATATTTCCATTTTAAAAAATAAGATAAAGAAACTTGACCTGCAGATTACCCAGTCAAACAAGCTCATTGAGGAGCTTAGGGGTCAGATTAGTGAAACAACATACTCCATTGAGAGAACCGAGGAAGACATTGCGGCAAAAAAACAGCAGTTAGCTGAGTTGCTTCAGAGACTCTATCAAGAAGACCAAAGGTCTATGGTGGAGATTGTTTTAACCGGTCCTACGCTTTCTGACTTCTTTAACAACTTGGCTGCCTTGCAATCTCTGCAAGATCGGAACCGTGAGCTTTTGGAAAGCACCATTGCTCTTTCTTTGTATTTGCAGGGGCAAAAAGACAAGGTAGAGACTGAAAAGGGTGAGGAGGAGAACTTTGTGAAAATCCAGATTTTGCAAAAGCAAGAAAGCCAATATGTGACCCGCCAGAATGAGAGTCTCTTGGAGGTGACCAAGGGCAGAGAGTCAGAATATCAAAAACTTCTGTCTAACAAGCAGCAGCAGGCGAGTGCAATTCGTTCTCGTATCTTTGAGTTAATTGGAGTACCCCAGGCCCCTACCTTTGGAGAGGCAGTGGAGATTGCGGAAGCTGTAACTCAGTTCACCAACGTCCGTGCGCCCTTTCTCTTAGCAGTGCTCACTCAAGAGTCCAACATCGGCAAAAACGTTGGGCAATGCTACTTAAAAGATGCGCAAACCGGGAACGGAGAGACGGTCAATGGAACTTTTGTGTATCGCGTCATGAAGCCCACGAGAGATGTTCAGCCCTTTTTGCAAATAACCCAGCAATTGGGCAGAGATCCCTTTAACACGCCGGTTTCTTGCCCCATTCCTTCTGTGGGAGGATATGGAGGAGCAATGGGACCTGCCCAGTTCATTCCTTCAACCTGGATGCTCTACAAGAACAAGATTGCGCAACTAAAAGGGAGTCCAGGAGACCCATGGAACATTAGGGATGCATTTTTAGCTTCTGGCATATATTTAGCTGATGTTGGAGCAACCAAGCAAACCTTTGAGTACGAGTGGTGCGCTGCCGTGTCTTACTTTTCTGGCAATTGTTCTATGAGAAACCAGATTCGTTACGAGTTTTACGGAGACAATGTGATGGCCATAACTAAAAGATACGAGCAAGACATTGCAGCCCTCAAGGCCAACTAAGTTTGAGATTTTTGATATTCAAGCAGAGACTCTACAATAGCGTCCAGGTCGCCTGCCATAATTTTTTCCAAACCGTGCCAGGACTTTTCAATGCGGTGATCGGTGACCCGGTCTTGCGGAAAGTTATACGTTCTGATTTTCTCTACCCTCTTTGCCCAGCCAATCTGGGCCTTTCTCTGGCCGGCTGCCTGTTTTTCCTCTTGTTCCTGTTTTTGCTGAAGGAGCTTTGATTCCAGCAAAGAGAGAGCCGCTTCCTTGTTTTTTTGCTGGGAGCGCGATCCTTGAGAGAATACCACAAGACCGGTGGGGGTGTGCGTTAGGCGTACTGCGGTTTGTCTCTTGTTTACGTTCTGACCGCCGGGCCCGGAAGAACCGGTGAATTCAATCTGCAAGTCAGCAGGGTTAATTTGAAATTGGGTCTTCTCTGCTTTTGGAATAAGGGCTATGGTTGCCGTAGAGGTGTGGATGCGCCCTGCCTTTTCTGTTTCAGGGATTCTTTGTACCCGGTGCACTCCTCCCTCATACTGTAGGTTAAGGAATGCGTCTTCTCCCTCTATTTCCAGCGCCGCATTTTTTATGCCTCCAATGTCGGTTCGGTCCTCTTCTAAAAGCGAGGTTTTCCACCCCTTCTTTGCCGCATACCTCTGATACATTGAAAGAAGGCTTGAGGCGAACAGGGCAGCTTCCTCTCCTCCTTGTCCTGCACGAAACTCCATGATGAGGGCTTCGGGTAGCTCTCCCTGGCCTCTTGCCAAGAGTTCCTCTAGATCTTTTTCTGCATCCCTAATCTTTTGTTGGAGAGTTTTTACCTCTTCTTCTGCCAAAGAGAGAAGCTCTGGCTGGTCATCTGCCCCCAGCATCTCTTGGCTTTCTTGGAGCTGAATCCTGAGGCTTTCTACCTCTTGTACCTTCTTTAAGATTTTCTCTAACTTTGCCTTCTTCTTGGAGAGTTCCTGAAATCTTTCCCAGTCAGAGATTAGGTCTGGATTTTGTAATTCTTCAAGGAGAGCCGCATATTCTTTTTTGAGGTCGTCAATGTTCATGTGTTTATTGTTCCTGTTTTGGAAAACGGTTCGCTTTCAGCGGTTTTCCAAAACAGGCACTGGGGTTGCATTATTGCCCCTCGGGGACTCGGGGCGTGCAACCCCGCCAAAAGCAAAGCAGTTTGCTTTTGGCCTCCGGATTCTGGAGTTCTGCTATGAGATTCTGGTATTCTTGCTTAAGCTCCTCTCCTTTCACCCCGCACAAAATTAAACTTATATGTATTACTGTATCCTCATACAAATTACCCTTGTTCTTGGGTATTTTGTGCGGGGTTCATCTACTTTTTCTTTGCAAGCCTGGCACGGAACTTCTGGACTTGGCCTACCTTGTCCATGAGTTTCTCTTTGCCTGTGTAGAAGGGATGGCATGCAGAACACACTTCCACTTGGATGGATTCCTTTGTCGCTCCCACGGTAAAGGCGTTGCCGCAAGCGCATGTTACCTTTGCCTTGGGAAAGTATTGGGGATGGATATCCTTTTTCATGGTTTTGACTTTATCATACTTGCGAAGAGAAATCAATCGTGCTCCTTTTTTTGTTTTTATTCTGTGGTACAATAATTTAACAATTGTCTTCATATTGTACTATTTCGCTTTTCATATAAAATAAGGATAAAGATATGAAAAAACCAAGGTTTACAGAAGAGTTTCTCTGGCAGCTCCATGAGTTTTTGGAGGCCATAAATATTGCGCAAGGAACATTTGCCCCGCGTTCTTGGAAAGAAGCATTTGCCCCGGAGTGGCGGGAGCTTCGCCTTGCGTATGAAAAGAAAAGACACCAGAGAAGCTTTGGTCAATTTATTTCGTACTTGAAGCGCATGGGCTATATTGTAGTTCCGAAAGGCGAAAGTATCGGCGTTCTTCGTTTGACCGCGAAAGGCAAAGAAAAAGCGTTTGAAGGCGAAAAGAAACTACGAGTGCTGTCCCCGAGAAAAGATGGCAAGATGATTATGCTTATGTATGATATTCCAAAAAGAAAACAGCGTATTCGCCAGGCGTTCCGTAGCGCGCTGGAGTTTTTGGATTATCAAATGCTTCAAAAGAGCGTGTGGGTTTCTGCAAAAGACGTGCTTGAGGAAACAGAACAGGCTGTGCGGGAATATGGATTAGATGACTGCGTAAACTTATTTGTTATAGAAAAAATAAAAGTACAAAAGTAAAACAATTGTTTTAATATTGTACTATCTGCATTCGCCATATCACGAGGAGGGAATGCTTGATTCTCTTTGTATGTTGTGGTAGAAAGAATGGCGTATGGCAATTATAGCTAAACCATTAGAGCAAAAGACCGACCCCATTATACAAGAGATGATGGCGGCAGGTGTGCATTTTGGGCACAAGACCTCAAAGACGCACCCGAAAATGAAACCGTTCATTACGGGAGTGAGAAATACCGTGCATATTATTGATTTGGAAAAGACCAAAGAGAAATTACAGGAAGTTGCAGAGTTTGTGAAGCAATTGAAAGCTGAGGGCAAGGTATTGCTTTTGGTGGGAACTAAGGTGCAGCAGCTCTCTCCGATTCAAGATGCGGCCAAGGCCTGCGGCTTACCTTTTGTTACAGACCGGTGGATTGGAGGCACGCTTACCAATTTTAATACCATTGTAAAGAGGATTGAACGCTTAAAAGAATTGGAGCTGCAGCAGGCCTCGGGGGAATGGAATGAGAAATACACAAAAAAGGAACAGTTGGATTTTAAAGAGGAAATCAGCGTTTTAGAAGCACATTTTGGTGGGATAAAGGAGTTAATAAAAATTCCAGATGCCGTGTTCGTCTGCGATTTGGAAGGGAACAAGCTGACGGTTCGGGAGGCGAAAAAGATGGGCATTCCCGTCATTGCCATTGCAGATACCAATACCAATCCAGAGGAGGCGGACTACTTTATTCCCGCAAATAATGACGCGGTGAGTTCCTTGAAATATGTTTTAGGCAAGATTCAGGAGGCCTGGACCACATAAGACATATGGCAGGAATTGAGGAATTAAAACAACTAAGAGAGGAGACTGGCATGTCGGTCATGGACATTAAAAAAGCCCTGATGGAGGCAGGAGACAGCATGGAAAAAGCGCGAGAGCTTTTACGTACAAGAGGGGCTGAAATTGCCAAAAAAAAGCAGGAACGCGAGGCTGGTCAAGGCATTGTAGATGTTTATTTGCACCCCACAGGCAAGACCGGTGTTCTTTTGGATTTGAGATCTGAGACTGATTTTGTGGCAAAGTCAATGGACTTTAAAGCTTTGGCCCATGAGCTTTCTTTGCAGATAGCTGCCATGGATCCTGATGGGACAGAAGAACTGTTTTCCCAGGCGTATATTAAAGATCCTTCAAAAACCGTGCAGGACCTTGTGCAAGAATACATTGCCAAACTCGGAGAGAACATTGTGGTGAAGCGCTTTTTGCGTTACCAGATATGATAGGAGTTATTGTAGCATCAAGCATTCTTTTGTTCAGCGCCGTTGGCCTTGGATATTTTGCGGCAAGAAAGATTCCTTTGCTTTTGCTCTATCCTTTAAAAGAAGAGGGGAACTCTCCAAAGGAAGTGTTCAAGAGAATTCTGGGCAGGGTACGGGAATCCAGGGCCATGCATCAGGTAGCTTCTCCCGATTTATTGCTGCAGAATCTGCTTTCTAAAACCAGGATTGCGGCCCTAAAAACCGAGTCAAAGACCGCACAGGTTCTAGAAAAAATGAGAAAGAAATCACAAGAGAAGAACGGCAATTCCAAATTTACGGACGACTACTGGAAGAAACTAAGGCGAAAGAAGGTGTAGGCCCGGGTAGCTCAATGGTAGAGCAACACTTTTGTAAAGTGAAGGTTGGAGATTCGAATTCTCTCCCGGGCTCCAGGTCTTGACTAGAGTTCAAAGACAGAGTATTCTATTTAGCACAGGGCTTATGTAGTTATATTTCCCTAACAAGGTTCTTTTAAAGGACAATTCCGGAAAGTGTTCGTATGAGCATTTTCCGGAGTTGTTTTGAGAAAAGATTTCAGGCGGGAAAGCACACTGAAAACTGAATACGAAACAAAGTAGTTAAGTTGATTCTTGAGAGTTGTTTCGACTCTATTTCAGTACTCTCACTCACCATATTTCATCACTTGAGCGGCGTGAATTTTGAGACAGATTCGCGGCGCGAGGAATGATACATACCTTTAGGTACGTGAGTGACGAGCAACAAAGAAGATGGCCAAAATTGTGCCGCCCTTTAGGGAAGCGCACTACCGGCCAATCGCTGCGTTGCTCCTCCTCAACGTGCCAATTGGTACAATTTCGTCGTCGCGCCTTGCGCTTGTCTCGCCAGTGCGCTTCTCAAGCTGACGAAATATGGCGAGTGAGAGTACATGTAGAGAGTTTGATTCTAGCTCAGGATGAACGCTGGCGGCGTGGATAAGGCATGCAAGTCGCGCGATCTGGCTTTTGCCAGGTAGCGGCAAACGAGTTAGTAACACGTGGATACGCACCCTGAAGACGGGCATAATCCGCCGAAAGGCGGACTAATTCCCGATAGTTCCCGTAAGGGTAAAGGAGCAATTCGCTTCAGGAGCGGTCCGCGGCCTATCAGCTTGTTGGTGGGGTAATAGCCCACCAAGGCGATGACGGGTAGGGGAGGTGAGAGCCTGTTCCCCAACGCGGGTACTGAGACACGGACCTGACACCTACGGGTGGCCGCAGTCGAGAATATTGGACAATGGGGGAAACCCTGATCCAGCGACGCCGCGTGCGGGATGAAGGCCTTCGGGTTGTAAACCGCTTTTATAGAGGAAGAACCCCGCCCCAATTTTGCGTCTGAATAAAAAGCGAAGCGCGAGTTGCGAATAGCAACACCCCTTTCATGGGCGCAGCGCTTCGCCCCAGACAGGATGCACCTATTCGGTGCACGCACTGCGCTGGTAATTCGGAGGCAAAATTGGAGTGGGGTGACGGTACTCTACGAATAAGGGGGTGCTAACTCTGTGCCAGCAGCCGCGGTAAAACAGAGCCCCCGAGCGTTATCCGGATTTATTGGGCGTAAAGCGTCTGTAGCCGGTCTGGAAAGTCTTTTGTTAAATACCAAGGGCTCAACCTTTGGAATGCAAAGGAAACTTCCAGACTCGAGGATGTTAGGGGTTGATGGAACTCTTGGTGGAGGGGTGGAATCCGTTGATATCAAGAGGAACACCAAAAGCGAAGGCATTCAACTGGAACAGTCCTGACGGTGAGAGACGAAAGCGTGGGGAGCAAAAAGGATTAGATACCCTTGTAGTCCACGCTGTAAACGATGGATACTAGCTATGTGAAGTGTCGACCCTTCACGTGGCGAAGCTAAC
>JAUYJZ010000030.1 GCA_030698465.1 bacterium
CTCACCGGGGTCTTGTATATACTCGACGAACCCTCAGTGGGCTTACACCCGAGAGATCAGCATAGGTTGATTGCAACACTGCAGCAATTACGAGCCTTGGGCAATACTATTGTGGTGGTGGAGCATGATCCCCAGACCATAGCTGCTGCGGACTGGGTAATAGATATTGGCCCTGGAGCTGGAAAGCACGGAGGCCGTGTCACCTTCATTGGTACTGCAAAACAGTTATCAAAATCGCATACACTCACTGGAGATTATTTGGCGCAAAGAAAGAAGGTAGAGATGAAGCGACAGAAATCCGCCTCATTGGCGGATGCGCCGGAGAGGCGCAAGCCGCAAATGTTGACCATTAAAGGGGCCTCGCAAAACAATCTAAAAGATATTGATGTAAGTATACCCCTGGGAAAACTCGTGTGTGTAACCGGGGTTTCAGGTTCCGGCAAGAGTTCCTTGGTGAATGACATTGTGGCCAAAGCCTTGCTGCAAAAGTTTTACCGGGCAAAAGAAGAACCAGGAAAATACAAATCAATCTCTGGCGTTGAGTATCTTAACAAGGTGGTGTTGGTAGATCAGTCACCCATTGGGAGAACTCCAAGGTCTAATCCCGCAACCTATACCGGGTCTTTTTCTGTTGTGCGAGACTTGTTTTCATCCTCCAAGGAGGCCAAGGTGAGGGGATACGGCCCAGGACGCTTCTCTTTCAACGTGAAGGGGGGGAGGTGTGAGTCTTGTGAAGGGCAGGGGTTAAAGAAAATAGAAATGTATTTTTTGTCGGATGTATATGTTGAATGTGAGGAGTGCCAGGGTGCTCGATATATGAAAGAAGTGCTGGAGGTGCAGTATCGGGGAAAGAATATAGCTGAAGTTTTAGAGATGACGGTGGAAGAAGCCTTGGAGTTTTTTAAGAACATTCCTTCTCTCGCAGCAAAGTTAAAGACCTTAAACGATGTTGGTTTATCATACGTTGAACTGGGCCAGCCTGCCCCTTCGCTTTCGGGAGGAGAGGCTCAACGGGTGAAGCTTGCAGCTGAGCTTGCAAAGAAGGCTACCGGCAAAACTCTGTACATTTTAGACGAGCCTACCACCGGCCTGCATTTTGACGACGTAAAGAAGCTTTTGCAGGTGTTGGGAGAGCTGGTAGAGAAAGGCAATACTATTTTGATCGTAGAACATAATTTAGACATGATACGAAATGCTGACTGGATAATTGATTTGGGGCCTGAAGGAGGAGAAAAAGGAGGGGAGATTGTGGCAGAGGGAGCTCCAAAGGAAGTGGCGAAAGTGAAAAAGAGCTATACTGGACAATATCTGAAATAGAGGGTATAAACAGTACATCCACAATCTTTTAGAAAGAGGAGCGAAATGCGCGTTGTAACATTTTTGCTTCGTTTCCGCTCCTTTCATAGGAATGGAAGCGTTGCAGAGAAACCCGCAGAACTTTTTGAAGAAAGCCCAAAGGTGGTTGAGGAGACCCATCAGGCTGAAACTCCCGAAGTTTCTCCTGAGGAGAAACCACAACTCCGGGTTTTAGGGGATATAAGGAAGTTGGAGGAATTGCTGGAGAGTCAAGCTGGAGTAGGCAAGGCTCAAGCTTCATTCAAAACGGCCAAAGATGGAACGCAACTCCTCCAGATTTTGATCATCTCCAAAAATCGTGGGATTCGGTCTAAGCAGAAAATGAAACTCATAGATCGCTTGACCAATGTAGTTGTCCCTCGGATAGATATGCCAAAAGAGCAGATTTCTTTTACGGTGCAAAGGGCACCCAAGGGGATAAGCATATCGTAAGAGGCTCTCCTTCGTTCAAGAGAGCCTCTTTATCTACGTATTGACATTTTCTTTATTTCCGGTAAAAATGAGGATTAGCACTCAAAGATTGTATTTATTAATCCATTATTCTTAAAACAATATGACCATTAAACCATTGTCAGACCATGTCTTGATTGAGCCCTTAAAGGAAGAGCAAAAGACCAAGACCGGCATCTTGCTGCCAGAAACCGCAGAACAAGAAAAGTCAGAGCAAGGAACCGTTGTTGCCGTGGGTCCCGGAAAGAAAGGAAAAGACGGCAAGATAATTCCCCTGGAAGTGAAAGTAGGGGATCTTGTCTTGTTTACCAAGTATGGACCCAGCGAGGTGAAGATTGATGGGAAGGAGTACTTGATTGCAAAGGCGGAGGATATACTAGCGATACTAGAATAACGTTGAGCGTATAGCGTTGAGCGTTTAGTGAATTAGTGACTAGACGCTAACCGCTCGACGCTCATTCACTAAAATTATGGCAAAGCAGATTTTGTATTCAGAAGATGCAAGAAGAAAGTTAAAAGCCGGAGTAGACAAGGTGGCTGATGCAGTAAAGGTAACCCTTGGTCCCAAGGGGCGCAACGTTGTATTAGAAGAAGGGTTTGGAATCCCTACCATTACAAATGACGGTGTTACCATTGCAAAAAAGATTGAATTAGAAGACAAGATTGAAAACATAGGAGCCGAAGTCATCAAAGAAGTATCTTCTCGGGCAAATGATGCTGTGGGAGACGGAACTACCACGGCCACAGTTTTGGCCCAAGCCATTATCAGAGAAGGATTAAAGAATGTGACTGCTGGAGCTAATCCCTTGGCCTTGAGAAGGGGCCTGGAGAAGGCTTCTGCGAAGGTGATAGAAGCTTTAAAAGAGCTTTCTCGCCCTGTTGTAAAAGCAGAGGAGATGGCGCAGGTTGCGACCATTTCTGCTGAAGATGAAGAATTGGGCACCCTCATTGCAGAAGTCATGGAAGAGGTTGGAAAGGACGGTGTGGTGACTGTGGAAGAGTCCCAGACTTTTGGCATTCAAAAGGAGATAGTAAAAGGGCTGCAGTTTGACCGGGGATACATTTCCCCGTATATGGTTTCCAATGCAGAGCGCATGGAAGCGGTATTGGAAGACCCGTATATTCTCGTTACCGACAAGAAAATTTCCTCTTTGCAAGAAATCCTCCCTACCTTGGAAGCGGTGGCAAAGGCCGGTAAGAAAGACCTGGTTATCGTGGTAGAAGATGTGGAAGGAGATGCTTTGGCAACTTTAGTGGTTAACAAACTTAGAGGCATCTTTAATGCTCTTGCGGTGAAGGCTCCAGGATTTGGGGACCGAAAAAAAGAGATGTTGGAAGATATTGCTGTGGTGACGGGAGCTCAGGTCATTTCAGAAGAACTAGGGTTAAAGCTCGACAACATTACCGTGGAACAACTTGGGTCAGCTCGAAGGGTGGTTGCAACCAAGGAGAACACTACGATTGTTGAAGGAAAGGGGGAGAAAGAAAAGATTGATGCCAGGATTGCCCAAATACGAGCACTCTTAAAAGACACCACCTCTGATTTTGATAAGGAGAAGTTGCTGGAGCGTTTGGCAAAGCTTTCTGGTGGTGTTGCTGTGATAAAGGTAGGGGCTGCAACCGAGGTAGCGCAGAAGGCAAGACAGCACAAAACAGAAGATGCTCTAAACGCAACAAAGGCTGCCATTGAAGAAGGCATTGTTCCCGGAGGGGGAGTGGCTCTTTTGAGGGCCTCACGGTCTCTCGAAGGGTTAGAACTCAAAGACAGGGAAGAGGCAATTGCAAAAGAGATTCTTAAGCGAACCTTAGAGGAGCCTATTCGGCAAATTGCAGAGAATGCAGGAAAGGACGGTTCTGTGATTGCCGCAGAAGTTGCAAAACACGAAGGGAACTTTGGATACAATGCGGCCTTGGACCAGTATGAAGAAGACATGATAGAGGCAGGGATTGTGGACCCAACCAAGGTAGTTAGGGTTGCTTTGGAAAGTGCGGTATCGGCTGCCTCTACCCTTTTGACAACGGAAGTCGTGGTAGCGGACATCCCAGAAAAGGAAGGTAAGTCTCAAGGCCCTGGCATGCCTGGAGGAATGGGAGAATACTAATAACATTGTTATATGGGCGGAACGTAATAATTTCTGAAAGAAATTAAACGTTCCAGCAACGTTGAAGCTTGCTTTGCAAGCTTCTTTCGTTGCGGTGTTGTTTTTCCTTCAGCTTACTGGTAGGATAGGAGCATATGAATCCCGCACAAAATGCCCTAGAACAAAGGTAATTTTTGCGGGAAACATAACAAGACTAATAAATTTAATTTTGTGCGGGATGAACATCACACAAATCGTTATCTTAATTGCAGCCGGTATTGTCGTTTGGGGTATTTTTACCTATAATCGCCTTATTTCCTTGAGAAATAGGGTAAAGGAGGCTTTTTCTGACATTGATGTGCAATTAAAGCGCAGATACAACCTTATCCCCAACTTGCTAGAGGCAGTAAAGGGATATGCTGCCCATGAAAAAGGAGTGTTTGTGCAAGTCACTGAGGCACGGGCAAACGCGCTTTCAGCGGAACAATCCGGAAACGTGAAGAATATTGCTGGAGCAGAAAACATGCTTTCTGGAGCCTTAAAATCCCTGTTTGCGGTGGCAGAAAACTATCCTCAACTTCAAGCTTCGCAGAACTTTCTGGAACTACAAAGAGAATTGCGCGACGCAGAGGACAAGATTCAGGCCTCCCGCAGGTTCTTTAACACCAATGTCATGGCATTAAATACCATGATTCAAAGTTTCCCCGTGGTTGTTGTTGCAAAAACTCTTGGATTTAAACAGGAAGAGTTCTTTGAAATAGAGAATCAAGGACAACGGGAAGTACCAAAAGTTTCTTTCTAAACTTACCGAGAGTAAGTTTGACTTCTATGAATATGTACTCAGAAGCAGAGGCAAATACCAGAAAAACCTGGCTCTATCTTCTGGGTTTTTTTCTCTTTGTGATATTTGCCGGGTGGTTAATGAGCTATGTTCTGGGAAGCCAGGTCATCTTGTGGGTTGCAGTTGTCTTAAGCATTGTGATGAGTTTCGGTTCTTTTTGGTATTCAGATAAACTGGTGCTGTCGTTATCTAAAGCAAAAGCAATTGAAAAAAAAGATGCTCCTGAACTCTACCGGATTGTAGAGAATCTGGGTATTACCGCAGGACTCCCAACGCCAAGAATATTCGTTATCCAGGATGAGCAACCCAATGCCTTTGCCACAGGGCGGGACGCAAAACATGCTGTGGTTGCGGTAACTACGGGATTGCTGGCCCGTTTAGATAGGGTAGAATTAGAGGGGGTGATTGCGCACGAGTTGTCCCACATTGGGAACAAAGACATGCTGATTTCTACTATTGTTGTGGTGCTGGTAGGGATTGTGGTGTTGTTGGCAGACTTGTTCTTTCGTTTAGCTTTTTGGGGAGGTCTTGGCTCAAGAAATGATCGGGGAGGAGGGCAGGCAAGAATCGTGATGATTCTCATTGCCCTGGCTTTCTTGATTTTAGCTCCCTTTCTGGCTCAAATAATGAAGCTTGCCATTTCCAGGAAACGGGAGTTCTTGGCAGATGCTTCAGGTGCATTGCTTACGAGATATCCTGAAGGATTAGCTAAGGCCCTAGAAAAGATTGCGGACGACCCCCATCAGCTGAAAAGTGCAAATGATGCCCTATCCCACCTCTATATTGCAAACCCCTTTCGAGGGAAAGAAAAGAAAAGTTGGATTCATAAATTGTTTATGAGTCACCCTCCAGTAGGAGAACGAATAGCTAATCTTAGAGCAATGAATGTATGAAAAAATTGTGTCCCCATCATCAAATACCTTTAGAGCAAGCTTCTATTTTGGGAGTTCAGATTGACTACTGCCCAAAAGGCTACGGCTTGTGGTTTGACGAGCATGAGCTTTTAGAAGCAAAAGATGCAAAAGACCGAGAACTGAGATGGCTGGACATTGATTTGTGGAAAGACCTTGCCAAGTTCACTCTTTCTCCAAACACAAAGCTCTGCCCTAAAGATCGTCTTCCCATGTATGAGGTAGAGTATGCCGCCTCGGAAGAGGCGAGCCTCGCCCCTGTGGGGCGGGGGGACTCTGGCATTAAGGTGGACCTTTGCAGCATATGCAGAGGGATATGGCTGGACCGAGGGGAGTTTAAAAACATTATTGTGTATTTGAGAGAGTCCTCGGAGAACCGGATTCTCTACCACTATACGAGAAATCTTCTTGAGGAGGCATGGGAGGTGTTTTCGGGCCCCGAGATTCTCCGGGAGGAAGTATTAGATTTTCTGGCTGTTTTAAAGCTCTTGATGTATAAGTTTGCAGTGCAGTATTCAAAACTCTCTCAGATTATGGTATCGTTACCCAGATAGAGGAGGCGTGCCAGAGCGGCCGAATGGGCGACACTGGAAATGTCGTATACTCGAAAGGGTATCAGAGGTTCGAATCCTCTCGCCTCCGCACAAGTTCGAATTTTACCCCGCACGAAGCTTTGCTTTCGTGCGGGGCCCTCCCTCTCCGCAACGTACAAAATCAAAGATTTTTACGTTGCTGAAACGTAAAATTCTGAAAGAATTTGTACGTTTCGCCAATCTATTTATGTTTTATTACGTTTATATCCTTGAAAGTCTGAAAAACAGATCATTATACATTGGTTATACTACCGATTTAAAGAAAAGATTTGCAGAGCATAACAATGGAGAGAGCTTAGCAGCAAAACCATTTAGACCATATAAACTTATATTCTACGAGGCGTTTATTAACAAAAAAGACGCTAAGGCGCGAGAGGAATACTTGAAAAGCGGTTGGGGATTTAGAAGCATTAAGAAAATGTTGAAGGGCTATTTAAAACAAAAGTAGAAGCTGATTATTCAAACTATGGCGAAAATCGCCAAGGCGTTGGATGTTTTAATTGAGGATCTAATAAAATAAATTATGAATTTCCAAAAATTTACACCGCGGTTAATTATTTTACTAATTACGATTGTTATTTTGGGCGTGGCAGGATTTTTTATCTACAATAGTTTTTTCCGTCCCGCGCAACAAATAGTTAAAGAAAAAGTGGTCGGAAAATCCGACTTATTTGGAACAATGCTCGCTTTTAATATAAACGATGCGGCGATAGATATGCCTGGTAAGATAGATGCCCTCCAAAAAGGTTGGACTGAATTTAAAAAAGATAATTCGGCCTATCAGAATTTTAAAGGCAACTTGAAAAAACTTATTCAAGACCGTGCAAAACTTGTGAAAGCGACGGGTTTTTCTATTGACCGAGAAATTGTTGGCTACTTCACCTGGAATGTTATTGAACCACAAAAGGGACAATTTGATTGGGAGTTAACTGATATTTATGTAAAAGGAGCTTCAAATGCCGGTGTCAAAATTTCTGCAGTTATCCAACCCTTTGCCAGCTGGGACCAAAAAAACACACCAGCAATTACTGGATGCAACGCTTTGGATTTTGCTTACTATGATTATAAAGCTGGGCCGTTGAACGATCTTACCGAATATGAAATTTTTTGAAGAAAACAGTTGAACGTTATAAAGATAAAGTCGCTGTTTGGGAGATTGGCAATGAAGTTGAAGGCCAATGTGGTGGTTATCAAAATAATCCCGAAGGTTATTTAAAACTCTTAAAAATCTCTTACGGCATTATTAAAGAAATTGACCCCGAGGCCAAAGTTCTAAATGGTGGCGCTTTAGAATTTCTTGATGATAGCATTAAAAATTTTTGGACAAAGTTTTTCCAACTTGGTGGCGACCAATATCTTGATTACTTCAATGTCCACTACAATATGGAGCGTATCCAAAACGCCAAGTTGAATCCTGCCACTTTTCAGGAAGTTTTAGCATTTTATAACAATCTAATGGATAAAAACGGCGGCAGGAAACCCTTATATCTAACAGAGTTTGGCATTTATTCTGGTTCACCATCTGCTCAGCCAATTAGCCAACCCGATCAAGAACCGGGTCAAATCCAAGCAAATTTGATAGCACAATTAGTGCTACCTGCACAATCTCCCACTCAACCAGCAAACGACCCGTGTGGCGATAATATTTGCGATGATTTTGAAAAACAAAATTCCAATGCCTGTCCGCAAGATTGTGGCGGCAGTGCGTCGAGCGGAAATCCAGAACAACCCTCCGGACAACCCACACAAGGACCACCCGCAGGTCAAAATGTTCCACCAGAACAAGGACAAACCATACGCAATGTAAGCGAAAATGAGCAAGCAGTCTTGTATTTTAAATATTCCATTCTGGCTTTTGCCGATGGTGTTAAAATGGTCTTCATTGATTTGGTTGGTAAGGGCAACGATATTGTCGGCTCTTCAATGGCATTTAATACCGATAGCGAACCGCGACTTTTTCTCACCACTTTAAAAATGATTGATAGCAAGATCAGCAATTTTTCCAAGGCAGAAAAAATTGCTGATGGTCAATATAAATTTAC
>JAUYJZ010000043.1 GCA_030698465.1 bacterium
GGATGATGATATCTCCTGGCACCAGTTCCTCTTTTACAATCTCTTTTTCCACGCCCTCTCGTATGACCAGGGCTTTCTGGAGAAGAATGTTCTTTAGTGCAGAAAGAGCCCGTGTTGCCTTGTTTTCTTGGAAATACCCTATGGCAGTATTGAGAAGTACAGCTCCAAAGATGACAACGCTGTCTGTATATTCTGTGAGCCACAGGGTGATGGCACCCGCTAGTACTAAAATGAATACGAGGGGGCTCTTGAATTGGCGTAAAAACAAAAGCCAACGCGGTGTAGGCTTTTCTTCCGGAAGTTTGTTTGGTCCGTATACCAGTTTCCTTGCCTCAACCTCTTTTTCTCTCAATCCAAACTTCGCATTCGCTTGAAGAATCTTGAGTGCCTCTTTTGCAGGAATTGCATGCCAGGTAGTGATAGGTTGCATAAAATTTCTTTTGAAATTTTCAGTTTCCCCTGTGGTGGAAAAATATTAAAAACCGAAGGTTGTTAAAAGAAGGGGGGTCGGGGGAAACCGTGTGACCGTTTCCCTATTATACAGAGAAATTCGCAGAACTGAAATAAGAACCGTGCCCTTCGGGCAGAACCTTGCCACTATCGTGGTAAGAACCGTGCCCTTCGGGCAGAACCTTGTTTCCTGCTGGAAATAAAAAAACTACCCAAAGGAAATGTGGGTTTTCAAAGAGCGATTTTTGTGCTAAAGTAGTGAATGTACCTATTTTGCAAAACGATTTGCTTTCAGCAGTTTTGTAAGGTACTCGCCTTCGGCGAGCCCCGGGAAACCCATTTATGCCGTGCTTGCCTGCTGGCTCGCACATGGCAAATTAATGTAGGTTTCCCGCCAAAACTCAAGCAGTTGAGTTTTGGCCCCATCGTCTAGTGGCCTAGGACACTTGGTTCTCATCCAAGAGATCAGGGGTTCGACTCCCCTTGGGGCCGCCAACTATTTCTCGTAATCAGGAGGAATCTCGTAGTAGTCCAGGATGTACTTTGCCAGTTCTTGAAACACCGGGATGGCAGAGTATTCCGCAGTCTTGGTTTTGGGGTTATTGAGCTTTACCAAAGCAAGAAATCTTGGCTCAAAGGCAGGGGCATATCCAACGAAGGACTGCACGGTTTTGTCTGAATACCCGGGTTTTGCAATTCCCAAAGCTGAGTTTGCGATCTGGGCGGTGCCGGTTTTGCCGGCTATATAGTATCCAGGTACTCTAGCTGATTTTGCAAACCCATTCTCGGTTACAGAAACCAGCATGGCCGTTACTTGGGAAGCGGTTCTCACTGAGATGACCGGCTCTGAAAGCTGTGTTTCCTGTTGTGTTAGATGCGGCGTTACCAGACGTCCTCCGTTTGCGAGGGCTGAGAACGCGCGCACCAGCTGCATTGCGGTCATCTCAATGCCTTGCCCAAAGGAGGCAGTTGCATAGTTGATTTCATACCCCTTCTTTAGCTCCTTGTTCGCAGAATATATTTCTCCTGCCAGATCCACTTTTGTGGGTTCAAACATGCCAAAGCGTGTGATATAGTCCAGGAATATGCTGTTTCCGGTTGCAGATTCTGCAAACACAGCCCCTGTGTTTATGGAATACTCCAAGACCTCAGTCATGGTCCGTTCCCCCCATACTCGTTCATCATAATTTAAGACTTTGTATCCCCCGATATGCACCACACCTTTGTCAATATAGGTAGTGGAAGGAGTGATTTTTCCAGAATCAATGCCTGAAGCCATGGTTAAGGGTTTGAACACGGAACCTGGTTCAAAGATACTCTCTACGGCTGGATTTTGAAAGATGTTGAGATTTGTAACTTCAGAGTATGTGTTGGGGTCAAAATTTGGATAATTTGCCAGGGCCAGGATGGTTCCATCGGTTGGATCCAGGACAATGATGGTTCCCTCTTCAATGTCATGGGATTCTGCAGCTTTCGCCAGCAGGGATTCTGCCATGGACTGGATATTGAAGTCCAGGGTAAGCTGTAGGTCTTCTCCATTCTCTAAGGTATCTTTTCCCCAGGAAAGTAGATATCCTGCCACATTGTGCAGGATTCTCTCCAAGCCCTCTTTACCGCGAAGAAGGGTGTCATAGTATTTTTCTATGCCGTATTGGCCAACGCCTTCTTGGTTGATGAATCCGAGCATGCGCGAAGCCAGGGTCTTGTAGGGGTAATAACGTGACGATTCTTGCTGCACATATACGCCGGAAAGATTGAGTTCTTCTATTGCTTTCATTTCCTTTCTAGTAAGCTCTTTTTTGAGTACTTCAAATAAACTCTCCTCGCGGGAGAGCTTTTCTGAAATGAGTTCTTCTGGAAGGGCGAGAATATTGGCCAGGGCTGATGCCGTTTCCTGATGGTTTTCTACCTCGGTGGGAGTGACAAAAATGAAAGGTTGTCTTTGCGTGGTAGCCACGCGGTAGGAGTCCCCTTTTTTATCTGTAAAAAAAATATCTCCCCGTTCCCCCACAGCAACCTGGGGCAGGGTCTGTTGTCCCTTGGCTAGGGCTTTGTAGAAGCCGTGATCAACAACTTGTAGAATGACAAGACGGCTAAAAACTCCCCCCCCAAAAGCTAAAAAGAGGATAACGACACAAAAAATTCTCCAGTTTTGCATTCCTCAATCCTACTCTTGGCTTGTGGTTCTTGCAACGCTACCGCCCAGAATCCTGAGGTATGTAATCTCACGGATTCTCTGGAACTGCAGAAGATTTGCCAGCTCTTCCATCTGAGCCCGAGACAGGCTCAAGGAGTGCTGGGACTCAAGAAGGAGACCCTGTTCTTTCAACTGCTCTAGCCGCTTCTCCTGGTCTGCCATGCTGTAGACCTGGGCGGTGAGAGCATTCATTTGAAAGATGAGGAGCCCGGCCAAGAAGGCTCCTAGGAGCACTGCTCC
>JAUYJZ010000054.1 GCA_030698465.1 bacterium
CCGAAAAGTCAAACCACAGGCAGCTAACTCTTTAAATGGGTACGTATCTCCTTCTTGTTTTGGATCAACAATGATATCAGCGGCAGGGAGTTTGTCTAACACCACATGATGGTCCACCAAAACAACCTCAAATCCCATTTTTTTTGCCTCCTCAATCTCCTTGAAGTTTGAGATGCCAAGGTCCATTGCAACCAAAAGGGCGGGAGAAAACTTCTTTAACTCTTTAAGAGCTCTGGGGGTAATGCCATATCCGTCTTTTTCTCGATCGGGGAAATATACACGGACAACATTCCCGCCCAGGGTCCTTAAGGTCTCTTTTAATATGATAGCAGAACACACTCCGTCCAAATCCGCATCCCCATAGAGAATAATTGGTTCTGCCTGTTCAGCTGCCTTTTGGAGCCGCAAGGCAGCTTTGTCCAAATTCTTAATTGCCATAGTATCCTAAAGCTTTCAGACCGGGGAGCTGATCCCCTGCCAAAAAAGCAAGCATGGAACTCCCTCCGGTTGAAATATGGTCAAACTTATCTCTGAGATTGTATCTTCCCAGAAAATCCAGCAGGTTTCCACCACCAGCCACCGCATAGCTTGTATCTTCTAAAATGGCTTCAGCCACAATCTTTGACCCTTGTGCATACTCTGGATCTTCATACCTTCCCAGAGGACCCGACCAAAAGACAGTTCTAGCCTTTCTTACCTTTTTTGCAAAAAGCTTTTTAGTTTCGCCTCCAATATCATATTCCTTGTCTGGAGGAATGCCGTCTAAAGGAAAAACAATCTTGTTTCTCTTTTTAAAAGAAATATTCTTTGAGGTAATTTCTCTTGCAAGCATATTGCCCAAAAGCACCTCATCGGCCAATTCTGCGATGCGGTCAATCACCGGGAGTTTGCTCTCAATCTTTCTCCCTCCGATAATTGCCACCATGGGATGCTCTGGGGTTTCCAAAAGTTTTTGTAGGCCCTTAATTTCCTTTTGCAGCAAGAATCCTCCCACAGAAGGAAGGAACCTGGGGACGCCAACCACGGATGCGTGCTCTCGGTGCAATACCCCAAAGGCATCATTTACAAAGATGTCTCCTAACTTTGCCAATTCTTTTGCAAAAGTCTCATCATTTTCTTCCTCTTCTTTGTGAAACCTGAGGTTTTCAAGCAGCATGACTTCTCCTGCCTTGAGTTCTCTCTCCAGCTGTAGGGTCTCCTCTCCTATACAGTCTTTGGCTTTTGTAACCTGCACCGAAAGATATTCTTTGAGCTTTACTGCAACCTTATCCATGCGCAATCTCTCAATCCTTTTTCCCTCTGGATCCCCAAGGTGGCTCATGATAACAAGGGAGGCACCGGCAGAAAGGATGTATTGCATGGTAGGGAGAGTTGAAGAAATGCGAAAATCATCTGCAACTTCTCCACTCTTTGAAAGAGGAACATTAAAGTCTGCTCGCAGTAACACGCGTTTCCCTTTCAAAGAAATTTCTGAAATCCACTGCATAAATCAAGAGAAGTGAAGGGTTTCGCCTGGGTGAAGTTCTCCCCTCTCTTCTTTCTTTTGAGATGCACCTTCCTTTAAGGCGGCTCCAAGAGCCTCTTTTAATCCTTGTTTATCCACTTCTTTTCTCTTTACGGGGTGAAACATAGTGGGTTCCTTTTTGACAGCTTCTCTTTGTCGTTGAAGCTTTTTCCTGCACGCCTTGCAGTAGACCTTGCGCTTTCCGTCTGGAGCAAACACCACCTTGGTATCCTTGCCGCAGTTGTCACACCTGGCATCATACAGCATTTGCTGTTGGTCTTGAGGGACGAGTCCTGGAAGGGCTTGCTTTTGCGGTGTTGCAGTATCAACCTCTGTCCACTCTGAAATTGCATTTTCCACCTCTGCACGAGGAGTTGCATACTGCTCCCTTGTGTAGCGGATGATTTCGTCCTGGTTGGATTCCTCGGGGGTCGCAAAGGGAAACGCCGGGGGCGGCATGGTTTCAGCAGAAAAGGGTCTGCCGGTAACACCGTCAATCATAAGTTTGATGTAGATTGAGTACTTGTTCAGATTCACAAAGTCCAAAGCCAAGAATTCCGGGGTAAATTCTTTTTCCAGGAATTCAGCATCCTCTGCTCCCACCCGAAAAGAAACAATGGTACCAACGTTACCAAAAACCGCGTCTCGAACCTTTGACTCGTTTTCATCCAGCTGGGCTATATACTGATGGCTTAAGATCAAAGAAAGACGATACTTTCTTGCCTCAGACAGAATATTTACAAAGGAGTCGGAAGCAAAGTTCTGGAACTCGTCAATATACAAGAAGAAATCCAGGCGCCTCGCCTCCGGAATGTTAACCCGGGACATTGCTGCCAGCTGAATCTTGGTGATGAGCATTGCTCCCAAGAGCCGGGAGTTATCCTCCCCAATTCGCCCTTTTGAAAGGTTTAATATTAAAATCTTTTTTCCGTCCATGGCCTCTCTCATGTCAAAAGAGGACTTTACCTGTCCCACGATGTTGCGGATTAAGGGATTGGAAACGAACTGGCCCACCTTGTTTTGAATGGCAGCGGTCGCCTCCACTTCATAGCGCTGAGTGTACCTCGCATATTCTTGAATCCAAAAGGCCCTTACCACAGGATCAGTCAGCTTATCGGTCACCTTCTTTCGGTAGTCCACATCTACCAGCATACGGTTAATTCCCAACAGGGTAGAACCCGGGTATTCCAGAAGGGCAAGCACGGTGTTGTTCAAGATGTATTCCATGCGGGCCGACCACACGTCGGGCCACACCTTCTTGAACACAGACATTAACCCGGAAGCTATCAAATGGCGGTGCTCTGGATGCACGTCCTCCATGACGTTAAATGCAATAGGATAATCCGTGTCGGCTGGGTTAAAATAGATGACGTCTTTCATTCGTTCCTTTGGCACAAACTGCAACAGTTCTTCGGCTGCTTCCCCGTGCGGATCCACAAACCCCATGCCGTTTCCCCCTGCAATGTCCTGCACGGCCATGTTTTTTAACATTTCGGTTTTCCCCATGCCGGTTTTTCCCACGACATAAAAATGGCGCCTTCGGTCGTCAACCTTAATTCCAAAGCGCCTTCTGCTGTTCCTGAAATTGGTAATGCCAAAAAAGTTAATATCCATACCTTATTCCATAGGAAGCCCAAAAGGAGCTTCCCCTTTCTTTGAACCAACCCTCATCACCGCAGAAGAAGGAGCGGTGATCCTGCCGGGGAAATGAAAAATGGTTGCCAGTTCTTCTGTATTGAGCACAAAGGTTCCTCCGGGCTGAGGAAAAAAGGGGGGAAGGCGCAGGGTGTAGTTGCGAAAGAGACGCCTTTTCCTCACAAACGCCCTTCTCTTGTCCATAAACCAGGTAAAAATGGTATACACTTTGGTTAAGGTGGGTTTTAAGGGCCTGAAATTGTTATAGGTTGCAGTTCCAAACTGGGTGAACCAGGACATAGGCAGAGCTTTTGCCGGACCAAAATAATTCTCCCTCTTTGCAATATAGATAAACCTGGAGTGCGCTGCAAAAGAATACTTGCTGATTTTCTCTTCAATAGCAGAAACAATATCTCGCTCCCCAGGGGTAAGACGCATTTCGGGTGGAATGATTTCCTGGTACTCGGCTGCCATCTCTTCTGCTTTAATCCCCGTCACCACGTGAGAGCCGACTTCCTGTACATCTTGAATGAGACTCTTTGGCTTTAGAGGACCCTTGCGATGGACGAGTTCCGCCACAATCTCTCTCCCCTCCTCAACTAGTTTGCTTTCGTTTGGGTTGGTATGCAAGATGGGGGTTAAAACAAACTGCACCCAGATATGCTCCCCCTTGCCAATCGTAGACAGCCCCTCCACCAAAAGGGCCATGGGGTCAACTCTCATCTCTTCCTTGTCTGTGGCAGTTGGCTCAAAGAACTTGGTATAGGTCTTGATGGGATAAGGACTGGGCCGTTCTAAAACATAGTTTGTGCCCCACAGGTCCCATTCTTTGTTGGGAATGTCTTGAGGTATCTGCTTTGTATAGTCCTCTGCAATCACAAGTTCCGCTGAAGGATAGTGGGCAAAGATTGAGGACTCCACCAGCTTTTGGGCTCCTTCTGGAATGCGGAAATAGAAATGGATTTCCCCTTGTGTGGAAACCATTTCCAAAGCAAAGGCAAGCTGATACTTTCCTTCCAGCCACTTTTCTCGCGAATTTGGAGGATCATGCATCTGCCACATGCTCGTAAACACGTCTTCCATTGCTTTGAAAGGCCGGGGAGCGTCTTCTGGCATTTTAATCTCCAGTAAAATGTAGCGCTGCTGGCTAGAGAATACCTCTTTTCGCCACCATTGCCACAGAAAGACCGCGGGCTTAAACAATAAAAATGGCAGAAATAGCCACCACCATGTAGAGATGAATTCCCAGAGGAAGCCGAAAAGAAGAAAAGCTTCTTTCATTAAAACTTAGAGCTTTAAGGTATACGTGCCGTCTTGATTTCTTAAAAAAGTCCCTCGGTCCTGGAGATTCAAAAGAATAGTGCTTTCTTTTACCTGGCGGTGATGCAGGGTTTCTGCAATAAGTTTTGCTTTTCCCATGGTTTTCCCGTTGTTTTGCAAAATGGAGCGCATCACATCCTTTACCGTCCCGGGATTCAAACCCCAATCAGAAAGCCCGTAGGTTCCCCGACCAACCAACACAAACCTGGGATCTTTGATGAGCTCATTGTGCACGGTTTGTGGGAGTACGGCTTTCTTTTTTTGCAAAAAAAGATTCTCTTGGAGCTTTGCAATCAAGGAGGCAACTTCGGTAAAATGCAGGGGATTCCCTTCTTTTCTAAGTACAAGGTAAGCCTTGTCCCGCATGCCTCGAGGATTCACCTCGGGCCAACTTTTCAGCCCCCATCTTCCGTCATGGGCGCGCATGATGATTTTGGAAACCTCAAGGTAGGGAAACACTTCCTTTCCCTGTGAAAGTTCGAGTTCTTCTCTCGCAACACAACTCTTTTTCTTTTGAAAGAATCCTAAAAGGCGCTGGTGCAAAGGGTTTGCCTTTTGCACCATGTCTTTTCTTAAAGTCCAGAACGCGTGAAAGTCCTGGGTCTCTCTTTGATTATAAAACTGATCTCCCAGGGTCAAAAGGAACAAGGCATGGTTTTCCTCCTCCTTTGCTAAAAGGAGCTCCAAAAGCAGATCTTCCCGTTTCATGGAACCCGCCTCCCGCAAAACATCTGCCATATTTTTTAAGGCCTGCCGTAAGGATTGCCAACGCTTTGCTTGCTTGATATCCTCTTTTAAAAGGATTATTCCCTCTTGTACTATTTGCCGTACCCGCTCTCGTGTTATCTCATGCTCTTTGCCCACGGCCTCCAAAGTCCGAGGGGATTCAAAATCCAAACCAAAACGCCCCACAACAACATTCTTTGCCCTCGGCGGAAGCTGTTCAATGAGTCCCAGGCTCAATTTTTCAAACGATATCTTTGTCATACGGTCACACAGTTTCCCCCGACCCCCCTTCTTTTCAAAACCCTCGGTTTTGAATGATTTCCGACACGGGGGAAACTGAAAATTTATTGCTATAAATTTATTATTCCAATTGCTCTATAAAACCATACTTCAACGAATCTGTCAAAGTTTGAACCTCTCCCCTTTCCACATGAGCAGGAGAGATGGGGCCACAAACAAAGAAGAAAAGGTTCCAGCTATAATCCCGGCCATAAGCATTAAAGCAAAGTCCTTTAACGTATCTCCTCCAAACAGGTACATGGAAAAAAGCACCACAAGGGTGGTTAACGATGTGGATAAAGAACGAAACCATGTCTGCTGAAGGGATATTTTTACTGTGTTTGCAAGGTCAAACCCCGCATGGCGAAACAGATTCTCTCGAATTCGGTCAAATACCACCACCGTATCATTAATGGAATATCCAATAACTGTGAGTAAGGCTACCACCACGGGCACGGTAAATTGAAGGCCCGCATAGTACCCGAGCAGGGCAAAGACACCCAAGGGCAATAAAATGTCATGGAAAGAAGCTACCAAGGCGGCCCCAGACCAGTGCCAAGGACGGATGCTCTCTGCAGTACGACGAAAGGCAAAAGCAATATACAGAACAACCGCAGCCACGGCAAGAAAAGAAAGAAGTAGAGTTTTTTGCCGAAGCTCCTGACCAATGGTAGGCCCCACGGATTCAAAACGCAGTTCCTTTGCACTATCTCCCAGCAAGGAAAGAACCTGCTGGTGGAGGGGTTCTGGGATGTCCTTCATGCGAAGGAGTACTCCTGTTTCCCCCGTAGGCTGAACCGTAAAGGAACCCAAATCCAAATCCTGCAAAGTCTCCCGGATTGCGTCAGGACTCGGGCGTTCCCCTGTATATTCAGCTTCCAGTATGCTTCCTCCGGTAAAATCAATGCCAAGTTCTAGGCCAAAAAACCCTACCACAAAGGCAGAGGTCCCCATTGCCAAAAAGGACAGAATAAGCATTACGGCTTGAATGCGGCGAAACGTCATATTATTTCCAAAGCCACGTTATCTTTGCTATTTTTGTATCCCAAAACATCCACAGCATATTTTTCGTGATAAAGATTGCAGAAAACAAGCTAACCAAAATCCCAAGAGATAGAGTTACCGCAAACCCTTTTACAAACGAACTTCCAAACCAAAAAAGGATAAGGGCAACCATTAATGTTGTGATGTTGCCGTCGCGAATGGAGGGCCAGGCCCTACGAAATCCTTCCTGAAAGGCCGCACCAAGATTCTTTCCTTCCTGCAACTCTTCTCTAAAACGGGCAAAAATAAGAATGTTTGCATCAACCGCCATACCCAAAGAAAGAATGGCGCCTGCAATCCCGGCCAAGGTAAGGGTTATAGGAATGAGTTTGAATAAAGACAAGAGAAAAAGAGCATACAAAACCAGTGCAATCCCCGCAACAATCCCTGGAATACGATAGACAAGAACCATGAAGGCTGCCACTAGCAAAAATCCCAGGAGCCCTGCTGTCAAGCTTTGCTGTAAAGATTGCGCTCCCAAGGTCGCCCCCACACTCTGCTGGGAAAGTAGGGTGATAGGGACGGGTAAAGCACCTGCATTCAACTCCCGAACAACTTTCTGGACCTCTTCAATGGTGAACTGGCCCGTAATCTGAGCCCGGCCTCCAGAAATTACTCCCTGCACAATGGGAGCCTGCAACAAAGCTCCATCTAGGAAAATTGCCAAAGGCAGACCCACATTTTTCTCGGTTAGCTGTTCAAACAATGAAGAACCCTCCTCGTTGAATTGCAGGGTGATAAAGGGCTCTTGAGTGACCTGGTCAAGGCCAATATCCGCCCTGGAAAGAAACCTTCCGGTAAGGGGAGTGGATTGAAATGGGTTCTCGATCTCCCCTTCTCCCGTGTCCAATACCTGCTGGTTCTGTGCCAAAATCTCCTCATAGTTTTCCTTGTATTCTGCAAACTCTAGGTACGGCGTCTGCCCAATTAACTGGATTGCCTGGCCTGGGTCTTTTATGCCAGCCAGCTCCACAATCAATCTCCTATTTTCTCCTTCTCCCTGCAGTTGTATGGAGGGCTCGGTTACTCCAAAAAAGTTCACCCTGCGTTCAATAACATCCCTCAATCCTTGCATGGCATTATCCCTGTCAGGGGAAGGGATTTCCTTTAAGTCTGCCTCATATACCAAATGAAGCCCCCCTCGTAGATCAAGTCCTAGCTGAAAAGGAACATCCGGGACGCGGGGAATTTGAACATACTGGGGGAATATAAAAGAAGCAGCGAGGCCGCCCAGTACAAATGACACGAAAAGTATTAGTAATGCCTTCCTTTTTGGCGTCATAACCTCATTATTATAACACTCAAAGGCCGGCGAGTAAACCCCGCACATAATTTATTTATGTGCGGGGTAAAGCTGCTTTACAAACCAGCCAATAGTGCAGCTACTATTCCCACAAGGAAAATACCATCAAAGACCCCAGCTCCTCCAATAGAGAGCATACCCACCTCACCTCTCATAGCCTGTGGCAGGCGCAAAAGGTCAGCCCCCAAGAGAATGCCAAGGGTTCCAGAGACAAAAGCAACCAGGGCGGCCTCGCCCGGCGCCAACAAAAAGGCAAAGAGAACGGCAAACAAAGGAGGAATGAGAACGGGAACTGCAATCCCCTTACCTGGAATCACGCGAGAGAGTTTCCAGGAAATAAGCGTCATGAGCAGAGTTGCAACAAGGGTTTCTTTTAAAGGAACACTAAGTAGCAGGAATCCAACAATTACCAAAGGAATAAGTCCTCCTCCAATATTCAAAGAAAGACCCTGCATCACAAGGCGCTTGCGAGAAAACAGCCCGAAAAAATGGGACTCGGTAACCTCCACCAGCTTCCTCCTGCTCAAGGGGATGCTCACAAAAGAACCAAGAATCATAACCAGCAAAATCAAGAGAACAAGCTCTGGAGGAAACCCGAGATTCTCAAATCCAAACTGGATGACCCTAAAGAAACCAAAGGCAAGCAAGAAAGGGATTGCTAGGATGGCAAGGGCGATAAAGACAAACGGCGCAAACATAATAAATCCTTAGCCAGGCTAAGGATTCCTTACCCTGGGCAAGGAATCCAATTCTTCAAGCGTATGGTTAAGGAGAATATCGTTATCTCCAAACGAAAACTTCCCTTGCAGAATTTTCCCTTCCAGAAACAATGGCAGCCAATGCTTGTCGTCGGGCCACATCTCTGTATAGGGAATTTCTGATTCAGAAAACCAATGAGGCCTCATCTCTTCTGTTTCTATGGGTTCCCCCTTTACCTTTCCTCCAAACCCATTCCATCTTCCTTTTCCAAATCCCCTCTTTTTCATTCCCAAGAGCACCTGCCCTTCTTGTTGAACAATGCAAAGGGTGAAAAGTTTCCTCATACACCATGGCAGCGCTTAAATTTCCTGCCGGAACCGCATGGACAGGCGTCGTTTCTCCCCACACCTTTATACTGTGGATTCAGCTGGCGTACCTGCTGGGGAGCTTGCTGGTGGCGATGAACCTCAGAAACAGTGAGCAAAGCATTTGCAATCATGGCCTCCATATTTTCAATAAAGGTCTGAAACATCTTTCTGCCTTCGTTCTTGTATTCTATCAAAGGGTCTTGCTGGCCGTAGGCGCGGAGGCGCACGGAGTCTCGCAGTTGTTCCATATTTTCTAGGTGCTCCATCCACAAAGAATCCAAAACACGCAAGGCAACAACCTTTTCTGCGGCTCTCATATTTTCCTCCCCCAGCTCTTGCGTTTTCTTTTCATAGTCCTCTTTCGTCTTTCCTGCCTTCTCTACCATTTCCAAAAGATGCTCTTTTAGCGTTCCTTCTTTCGCCATCTCCAAAATCTCCCTGCGCTTTCTATACACGGTCTCCCGGTGCTTGTTTAAAACGTCGTCATATTCCAGTAGGTGCTTTCTTGAGTCAAAGGTAAACCCTTCAATCTTTGACTGGGCAGACTCTATCGTGCCAGAAACTATCTTTGACTCAATGACCTCTTCCTTTGGTAAGCGAAACTGCTGCATTAACTTCTGGATGCGCTCTCCTCCAAAGATGCGAATCAAGTCATCCTCTAGGGAGACGAAAAATTGCGTGGACCCCGGGTCCCCTTGGCGCCCGGCTCTTCCTCTCAGCTGGTTGTCTATCCTCCGCGCCTCGTGCCTCTCAGTTCCAATAACGTGCAATCCTCCCAGAGAACGTACCTTTTCTGTCTCTTTCTCGTCTGCAGGGTTTCCTCCCAAAATAATGTCCACACCTCTTCCTGCCATGTTGGTGGCAATGGTTACCTGACCCTTCCTTCCAGCTTGAGCTATAACGGTTGCTTCCCGCTCGTGGTTCTTTGCGTTGAGCATTTCATGGGGCACTCCTTCCCTTTCCAAAAACTTGCCCAAAGACTCATTCTTTTGAATGGACACTGTGCCCACAAGCACGGGCTGCCCCTTTTCATGCAATCTCTTTACCTCCTCCACAATGGCTTTGAACTTCGCTTCCGGGGACTGATACACCTTGTCTGGAAAGTCTTGCCTCACCATGGGCTTGTTCGTGGGAATGGAAACCACCTCAAGACCGTATACCTTAGAAAACTCTTCAGCTGAAGTGAGGGCGGTTCCGGTCATGCCGGCCAGCTTCTCATACATTCTGAAATAATTCTGAAAGGTTACTGAGGCCAGCGTTACAGATTCCGGCTGTACGCGGACACCCTCTTTTGCCTCCAAGGCCTGGTGAAGCCCTCCAGAATATCTTCTTCCGGGGAGTAGGCGACCTGTAAACTCATCCACAATAACAACATTCCCTTCGCGCACCACATAGTCCCGATCCCGCTCAAAAAGGGCTTGTGCTTTCAAGGCCTGCTCTAAATGATGCAAAAACTTAATACCTCGTTCCTGGTAAATATCTTTTACCCCCATTAATTGCTCCACCTTGTTGACGCCTCCTTCCGTTAAGGTTACAGCTTTTAATTTCTCATCTATCTCATAGTCCGTATCCTTTTGGAGTTGAGGAATGAGGCGAGCAAACTCTTTGTACCAAGAAGAACTTTCCTGGTCGGGGGCGGAAATAATCAAAGGAGTTCTTGCCTCATCAATCAACACTGAGTCCACCTCGTCGATAATGGCATAGTGGTGTCCCCGCTGCACCATTGTTTCCAGGGATTGAGCCATGTTGTCACGAAGATAGTCAAAGCCGAACTCATTATTTGTGCCATAGGTAATGTCAGCCACATATGCATCTTTTCTTGAAACCGGCTTTAAGTATGACTCCTCTACCAAAAAGGAACCCAGCGTATCTCGCTGCTCGTCTTTCCTGGAATCCTGGCTATAGGCAGGGTCATATATATAGGAAGTATCATGGGTAATGCATCCAACAGAAAGGCCCAGGGCATGGTAAATCTGCCCCATCCATACGGTGTCTCTTTTGGCCAGGTAATCGTTCACCGTGATAACATGCACCCCTTTGCCTTCCAGAGCATTGAGATACACGGGAAGCGTGGCGGTGAGTGTCTTCCCTTCACCTGTCTTCATCTCAGCTATTTCCCCCTTATCTAAAACCATGCCTCCCAAAAGCTGTACATCAAAATGACGCTGCCCAAGGGTACGCAAAGAGGCCTCCCGCACTAAAGCAAAGGCCTGTGCAAGAATATCTTGAGATTCAACGTCCTCTCCAAGCTTATCTTTCAAGCCCAGTGCTTTTTTTTGAAGTTCTGCATCAGAAAGACCTTGAAGTCCCTCTTCAAGCTCGTTGATGCGAGTTATTAGGGGCTGAAACTTTTTAAGCGCTGAGGATGAATCCCCACCCAAAATCCGTTGCAGGATATTTGCCATAGTTCCCTATTATTGCAAGAGAATCCCTTTATTTCAACTCCTGCTTTAAATAGAGAGGAAGAACCGCCGAGGCCTCATGGATTTCCGGAGACCAGTATTTTAAGTTCATCTTTTTTGCATTCTTAAATTTCTTTTCCAAAACGCTTTGAGATACCTTCAGAAAGTTAAAATCTGAAGCCATCATAAAACTATATAACCCTGCCTGATAGGAAGGGACCACAGCTCCACGTATTTGCACAAAACGAAAAACCTTTTGTAGTCGTCTTTTAATTAAAGTAATAAGTCCTGGTTGAGTTGTCAAAGAACCTAGCTGTATAGAAACAATCCCGTTTTTGTGGAGACTTCTTTTTACACTATCATAAAACTTTTGGGAAATAAGATTGCGAGCAGGTCCGCCAGGATCTGAAAGATCCAAGATTACTACATCAAAAAAGTCCTCGCGCTTTGTAATAAACTCTTTTCCATCTCCGTATATAAGATGGGCTCTTTTATCTTGAAAGGCATTCTTAGATATTGAAGGAAGATATTTTCTAGAAATATCGACAACCTTCTTGTCTATTTCTACCATCCAAGCTTCTTGTACTGAGATGTGTTTTAAAACTTCCTCCAAAGAGCCGCCATCACCTCCGCCAACGATTAAAACTCTTCGTGGGGATGAATGTACGAATAACGGCGCCTGGCACAGCATTTCGTGATAGATGAACTCGTCTTTCTCTGCAGTCTGAAGAACTCTATCCAAAAAAAGGGTCTTGCCATAAAAGTATAAGTCAAAAATATGAATCTTCTGGTAGGAGGATTTCCCCGAATACAATCCTTTTTTTACTCGAAACCCAATCTTTGTTTCTATCGTATCGAACGGTACCTCTCCCTCAAAAAAATATGTCACTTTTTTTTTCATGGCACTAGCGATATACTACTTTAGCTTTGATTTTTTTTGCCCCAAAATACATTCTGGCAAAATCCGTGGCTTTCTTTTCCTCATACTCCTTGCAAGAAAAGATATCGAGGTATACGCGGTTCCACAGTTCTGAAAAGTGCCCCGTAATGGAGCTTGTCTCAATGAGCTGAACCATGGAGTAACCAGCAGTGAAATCCTTGCCCAAACCAAAACGCGCAACAAATGGTTTGCCATAGGGTTTCATGCCGATAACCTTGCACATGGTTCTGGCAAAGAAAGTAATCTTTTGTTTTGAGCGGAGGATCTTTGGATCACAATCAATCAGTGTTAAAAGAAGTTCTTTCCCATAGAGCCCATTCTTCCCAAGTTTCTTTTTCATATCCCTATTTTTTTCCCCGTTTCATCTCTGTTACCTCAACGCGCTCTGGGTGCAGATAATTCTGAAGGTAGGCAAGAGCATCTTTAGGACGCGCCTCTTTTCCACAGGTGAAAATATCTATTGCAATATAGTTAATTTCAGGCCATGTGTGCAGGGCAATGTGGGACTCCGCCAATAAAATAACCCCCGTAATACCCTGGGGGGCAAATTTATATATACAAACCTGGAGTGCCTTGCTCTGTGCGGCCTTTGCCGCTCCTCTCAAGAGCCGCTCTAATTCTTTTTTGTCCTCAATGGTTTTTCCATTCCAAAAGTCAGCCAGAAGATGCTGACCTGCATACACGAACTTTTGAGTATTTGTATTGTCATGGTGGGACCCTGGACGATTTTTAACGCTCGGCACGGAGGCCTCGCTAAATCGTCCGTCAAAGCCAAGCAGTTGGCTTTGAC
>JAUYJZ010000057.1 GCA_030698465.1 bacterium
GCGATATAATCTTCGGTTTTGCCGTAGCGCACGGTTTTCTCTCATCCTGCATAATTTGCTAACATACATACCAGCGTACATAAATCCTTTGAGGCATGATAGCAAGTCAAGAGGAGGTTTCGCTTTACCGTCTCCTTTTCAAAATCTCGGTACCACACCCCAGGCTGCACTCTGACGGTTTTTTCTCCAAATTCCAGGATACTGTTGAAATGGCGCTGCATATCCACTGCAATACTCTGGGTTAATGGTCCTCCGGTCATATCGCTTCCCCCAGACCTGCATGTTAAAGACAGATTCTCTTCTTTGTGCTCTTTCACAAAACGCACCAGCGCTTTTACATCTTCTGCGTCTTTGGGGAATACAACCGCACGGGGTTTTAATTCAAACAAAGAAGCGTCCCTGCTGTATGTTTGAAGGACTTCCTCTGCGTCTTCTACCTCTCCTTTGAGAATTGTCTTGAGTTCCTCTTTTAGATTCACCCCGCACAAAATTAAACTTGTTATTGTTGTTGTTTCCCCGTAGAAAGTACCATTGTTCTATGGCATTTTGTGCGGGGTTCATTTCTGTTAGACTTAACTATGTTCAGTTTACCATGATCATAAACATCAACAAACCAAAGGGAATAACTTCGCACGACGTGGTAGATGAAGTCAGAAAGGCCACAGGAGAGAAACGAGTGGGACATGCTGGCACCCTAGACCCCTTCGCAACAGGCGTTCTTGTGGTTGCTGTGGGTAGAGAAGATACCAAGAAACTCAATGCAATAACTAAGGATACAGAGAAAGAATACATTGCAACCTTAGAACTCGGCAAAGAAAGCACCACAGGAGACCCCGAAGGCACCATTAAACCTGTGGAAAACTTACCGAGAGTAAGTTATCCCCACCTTACTGAGAGTAAGGATACTGAGAGTAAGGATATTGACAAAGTGCTGCAAGGATTTATGGGAGAGACTAAACAGACTCCCCCGGCATACTCTGCGATAAAGGTAAGAGGGGTTCCCTCATACAAACTTGCGAGAAAAGGTAAAGAGGTAAAACTTCCAAAAAGAAAAGTAACGATAAAAGAAATTGAGCTTCTTGAATATAATCCCCCATTCCTCAAGATAAGAGTTGTGTGCGGAGCTGGCACCTATATCCGTTCCCTTGCACAAGACATCGGAGAAAAGCTCGATACTGGAGCTTATCTCACAGAACTGGAACGAACTCGTGTTGGCGATTTTAAGCTCAAAGACAGTATCCCCCTCTCAAAACTTAACCGAACTAAGTTATAACGGTAAAACGATACTTACCATACTGGTCTTTATGGAATTGCCAGCTTGAATACCCAAATTTCTTGAGGAGTTTTTCAATTCCCTTTTTCTGGGGTGAATCAAACTCCAAATATATCTTCCCTTTGAGTTTGAGGTGATTTTTTGCATCTTTGAGAAACTTCTTGATATACAAAAGTCCGTCTTTGCCTGCAATCAATGCTTCTCTTGGCTCATACTTTGCAACCGAGGGCTGCACACTTTTCCAGCGTGTGGTTGCAACATACGGAGGGTTGGCAAAAATATAGTCATACTTGCCCTTCACATTTGAGAACACATTGGACGTAAAAATACGAGCACGCTTTAAAGGAATATCGTTCTTTTTGAGGTTGAGCAGAATCTGCTTTTTAAACCTTTGCTCTTTCTCTGCAAAGTCAATGTGTGCTTTGGAAATATGCTTAAGAATGGCAACCCCAACGCATCCAGAACCCGCAAACATATCGAGGCAACAGATATTCTCTCTCTTGTCTTTTTTCAATTCTTGTATCGCCTGCAGAACCCAATACTCGGTTTCAGGACGTGGGATGAGGGGCTTTTGAGACAGGTCAATTCTGCACCCTGCAAACTCAACAAAGCCAATAAGATAATCCACTGGTTCTCCTGCTTTAAATCGGGTAAGATCTTGCTTTGCTGCTGGTGTAATTCTCCCTTGGTATTTTTCTTGGAGCAGCCATCTTGCTTCTTTGGAATCCATATACTTCCCGTATCATAAAAATTAAGAAATGGAAAAGGCCGCACGGGAAACTTTGTGCGGCCTTTCTCTGTTTTCTCTCCTTTCTAAAGAGCATGCTTACCATCAAAGCAAGCAAGGCAGAAGTCTTTAGTTTCAGAGCCGTCCTGTCCGACGACCTGACGAAACCCCTCCAAAGAAAGGTAATGGAGTTCGTCTGCCTCTACAAAAGTACAAATCTTGTCTATATCTCCTTTCTCTACTGCAGCACGCAGCTGCTCATAGGTTTTCATATCAATGCCGTAATAACAAGGATGGAGGATAGGAGGAGAGGCTATCAAGAGGGTTACTCCCACAGCCCCGTTCTCTCGCATCATGCGGACCAAACGCCGCATGGTGGTCCCCCGCACCAGGGAATCGTCAATGAGCACCACCCACTTACCTTCAATCTCGCGATGAAGGGGGTTAAACTTCAGGCGCACTCCATTCTCCCGCTTCTCCGTTCCCTCTTCAATGAAGGTTCTCCCTGTGTAATGGTTACGAATTAGAACGGAAGAGCGGAGCCGAATCCCAGTCGCCTTCTCGTATCCTTCTGCCGCGAACATAGCAGAATCCGGAACCCCGATGAAAACCATGTCCTCGTGTTTTGGGATGCCCACTTCTTCTGCGAGCTTTTCCCCCAAGGCTTTGCGCATCCCATCCACATATCTCCCAAAAACATAAGAGTCTGGCCTGGAGAAGTAGATGAGCTCAAAAACGCACTGCTGACGGTTGGGCTTAGGTTCCCCGAACCTGAAACTTTGAGGCCCGTTCTCGTCTATCCATACAAGCTCTCCCGGCTCAATATCCCTTATGTACTCGGCTCGCAGGGCATCAAAGGCGCAGCTTTCTGAAGCCAGCACCCATCCATCGTCCAAGCGCCCCAAAGAAAGAGGCCGATACCCCAAAGGATCCCTGCACCCTACAAGTGCAGAGGGAGTGGCCATTACCAGGGCGAACGCGCCCTTAATGCCGGCCAGGGCTTCAAGCATGGCTTCCTGCATGGTTTCAACCGTCTCTGCTCGCGCCACAATCTCTTGTCCGATTACTTCCGTATCTGCTGTAGACAAGAATTTGACTCCCCTGCTTTGGAGCTTCTCTTGCATCTCTTCAAAACCTGGGGTATCCCCGTTATGCGCGATAGAGAAAGGACCCAGTGAACTTGATAGAACAAGGGGCTGGGCATTTGCCAAAGAGGAATGCTCCCCACTGGTGCCGTACCTAACATGCCCAATCCCGAGCAAGGCCTTCTTTGGAACAAACCCAGGCCAATCCCGCTCAAACTCTGAAACAGTCCCGAGTACGCGATGGGGGGCGGGTTCCATGAACTCTTTCCCATCGGCCAATGCAATACCACTTGCCTCCTGACCACGGTGCTGGAGCATGAGGAGGGCTTCAAGAATCGCTTTTGGGGCGTCCACAATGCTGTGCACTCCGACAATACCGCACATTCTGTACCTCCTTGCTTATGTGTATAGTAGTAAAAAGAGCTATTTACTGTCTCCACCCTACCAGGGCCAAGAAAAATTGCAAGAAAACCAAAACCCGCCTCAAGGGCGGGCTGTTGGTTTAATTTTGGAAGTCTCTTCGAGGAGGACGATTCTTTCGCCAGCAGTCATTGCAGCGAAGATTGCCCTCTGTTCCAGGCCTAGGGTTGAAGGGAAGCTGGGTAATGGCTGTGCCACAATCGGCACAGGACCAGTTTCCTTCTACCATGGGGCGCTGAAACCTTCCGGTGTTTTCTTGTTCCACTCTATTGGGAAGTACAACTTGATTTTAAAAAAAGAATCTTGATGTGACTTCTACTGTCGCCCATCCTATATGGTGGGCGGGAACTGTACTCCGACTCTAGTACAAACCATAGTATATCCCCATTTCTCTCTCTTGTCAAGCATGTATAAGTAGCTATTACAACTTTGCCCTACGAAGTAGCAAGGCGTTCACCGCCACAATTACCGTAGAAAGAGACATAAATATGGCTGCGACGGCCGGCTGCAGCAAAATCCCTTGAAAAGCAAATACACCGGCAGCAAGGGGAAGCGCAATAACATTGTATCCGGTTGCCCAAAAAAGATTCTGTACCATCTTTTTGTAGGTAAGTTGTGAGAGGCGGAAGATCTTTGCAATATCTCTGGGATCGTTTCTAATGAGAATAATACCAGCTGACTCAATGGCAACATTGGTTCCCGCCCCAATGGCAATACCAAGATCTGCCTGGGTTAAGGCCGGGGCATCATTTATGCCGTCCCCAACCATTGCAACTCTCAACCCTCTCTCTTGTAGTTCCTTTACCTTTTGCACCTTGTTTTTGGGCAAAACTCTTGCAAAATATTCTTTAATTCCAAGTTCTTTTGCTACCCAGGAGGCTACAGGTTCTGCATCTCCGGTAATCATGACTACCTGTACCCCGAGAGCCCGCAGAGCGGCAATGCCTTCTCGCGATTCTTCCCGAATAACATCTGATAGGGTAAGTACTCCCAAAAGCTCTTTTTCGCGCAAAACATAGATAATGGTACTTCCTCTTTCAGCCTCCTTTTGAATCTCTAAAGGCAAGGAAAATGAAAGGTTCTCTAAGATTGCGGCCCCTCCCACACTTATCTCTTGCCCCTGTATGGTGCCCTTTACTCCTTTTCCAGAAAGTCGCTCAAAGTCTTGCACCTCAAAAAGATGAAGATTGCTTTCCTGAGCTTTGCGCACAATTGCTTTGGACACAGGATGTTCAGAATATGCATCCACAGATGAGGCAAGCTGCAGCACTTCTTCTTTACTTTTGGCTGCAGTAGGCCAAATGCTTGAAACTCCAAATTCCCCCTTGGTTAAGGTACCTGTCTTATCAAACAGCACTACATCAATATTCCTCGCACCCTCCAGCGCTAGTCTTTGGCGTACCAAGAATCCATTTTGAGCAGCTTTCGTAGTGGAAATGGAAGCTACCAAAGGAATGGCGAGTCCTAAGGCATGCGGGCAAGCAATCACTAAAACCGCAACCAGGCGCTCTAAAGCAAAATCAAATTCTGCCTGAAGAAAAATCCAGACAAGAAATGTCAAAGATCCAGATCCAATTGCAATAATAGTTAACCAATAGGCTGCTTTATCAGACAGAATCTGAAGTTTGGACTTTGAGGCTTGGGCTTCTTGAACCAAACGCATCACCCCAGCTAAAAAGGTATGTTCCCCCACCTTGGTAATCTGCACCTTCAAGGAACCGTCTCCGTTTACCGTACCTCCGATAACTTCACTCCCTAGCTCTTTTTTAACGGGTGAGGATTCCCCTGTGGCCATAGATTCATTGAGTTGAGACCTCCCCTCTATCACTACTCCGTCAGCTGGCACTCTGGAGCCTGGGCGCACCATCACTATATTCCCCTCACGAAGCTCTGAAAGGGAAATAGTTTCTGTTTTTCCATCTTTTATGAGTTCTGCGGTATCTGGCAAAAGCTTTGAGAGTTCTTTTAAGGCTCCCTGGGCTCCCTGCACAGCTCTCATTTCCATCCAGTGACCCAAGAGCATTACCATAATTAAAGTAGTGAGCTCCCAAAAGAGCGTGTTCCCTTCTCCTTTTATCACCACAAAGACGCTATAGAGGTAGGCGGTGGTAATGGCAAGGGCGATTAAGGTCATCATGCCAGGAAGCTTTGCTTTTAACTCTCGCCAGGCAGAAGCCAAAAAGATCCACCCTCCATAAAAAAAGACAATAGACCCAAGAACAAAAGGAATGTACCCTGATCCCGGGAAAACAGGCGCTTTCCAGCCAAGCAATTCTTGCGGCAAATCAGAATACAGCACCACGGGAATACTCAAGAGCAAACTCACCCAGAACTTTTGCAAAAACATGTTGGTACTATGACCAGCATGCTTGTTATGCTCTTTCTGCTCTCCGTGTTCTTTATGGTCTTTTTCCAAAACCAAATTCATCCCGCACTCAGAACAAAGTCCGGGTTTTTCTTGGCGCACTTCGGGATGCATTGGACAGATATACATATCGTGCTATTTTTTTCTCTTTTGAATGTTTTGCCAAAGCCAGATTGCAGTAAGAATGCCAACCCCTAGCCATACAAGATACAAAAGCCACATTAGGATTATCCCAAAACCACCAAATCCTCCTGTGGACATCATGCCCCAGCCGGAAGCCCCTGCCACACCATTCTCTATTGTCTCGTGGGCAGAAACAATAGTAAGTGAGCTGAATATAATAACAAAAGTTAAGACGGCAACAAAAAATATTTTTCTCATACGATTAGTGTTTTGTGTATCCGCCACGAACCCCTCTCTTCGATAAGACAACTTGCCACAATTGAGTTCTCCTGGCTCGGAACGATCCGGCACATGCGAGCAGATAGTATCTCCACATCCTGTGGAATTTTTCGTCATAATTTGATTTTATCATATCCCAGTTATTTTCAAAATTCTTATGCCAAGCCATAAGGGTCTTATCGTAGTCGGCCCCAAAATTATGCCAATCTTCCATTACAAACAGCCCCTCAATTGATTTGCCAATTTGCTGTATTGAGGGAAGCATACCGTTGGGAAAAATATATTTTGCAATCCACGGATCCGTTCCTCCCACAGAATGATCACCGCCGATTGTATGCAAAAGAAATAGCCCGTCGTCTTTAAGAGTATTATGTACAACTTTCATAAATGTCCGGTAGTTTTTGTGTCCTACATGTTCAAACATGCCCACAGATACGATGTGATCAAATTTTTCATTAATATCACGATAATCTTGAAGATAAGTTTTCACAGAAAGATTTCCATATAATTTGTCTGCGAGCACCTTTTGTTCTCTTGAAACGGTTACCCCCACTGTATCCACTCCATATTTTTCGGCGGCATAACCAATAAAACTGCCCCAGCCCGATCCAATATCAAACACTCTTTGCCCACGTTTGAGGCCGATTTTTCTACAAATAAGGTCTAACTTCGCTTCTTGGGCATCATTTAAATTGTGAGCGTCTTTCCAATACCCACATGAATATGTTAGGCGCTTATCAAGCATGGCGCGGTACAGATCGTTGCCGATATCATAATGGCGTCTGCCTATCTCAAAAGCCCTTGATTTTCTTCCGGGGTTTAGAATGTAGTTTAAAGCAAGTCCAAATAATATGCTCCAGTTGCCCCGCACTCGTTTATCAAGATTGGCTACAAATATTTTATGAAAAAACTCATCAAGCCTTTCGCAATCCCACCAGCCCTCCATATATGATTCACCAAGCCCTAAGGAGCCTTCTTTAAGCACACGATTGTAAAAATCCTCATTATGTATCTGCAGATCATATCCATTACTTCCATTTATAACAATACCGGTGCCATCTAATAAAGATTCAATAATTTGTTTCTCTCTCTTCATTTCAGTTGTTTATTTTTTTCCAAGTAAAATGTTCGTACACGCTCGACCAAAGAAATCCGAAACTGGCTGCAAACAGCAGTTCTTCTAGGGGAATGCCTAGAATAAGAATCCCTGAAATTGCTGAAAGATTCCAAACTTGCTCGACATAACCGGGATGCATAAGAATAAGGGTTAAGAAGTAAACGAAATAAAGCCCTAAGAATAACAATGCGCTGGCAAGCATTTTCTTTTTAAGATCGGGGCGGCAGTACCAGGTAAATAATCCTCCGCCGATTAACGCAATAAATGTGGAATAAATAGGATTTAGGTCTGTAAAAATAAGCAGCAGGACAAAAATGATTGGCGCAGAAAGAAGCGCAAGGAAATGGTATTTATGGCGTGGTTGGTGTTTTTCTTCTGTGCCGATTTTTGCATGCTTCACACGAAAGATTCTCTCATAGAGAACAACAGCAAGCCCTCCAACACCAAAGGCAAAAAGTATACTCTCAATATCAAAGCCCATCCGCAAGGCTAAATCAAATAGCGAGGGTGGACTCCAGTATTCAGGCACAAACAAGGGTTCAGAAAGCCCAAGAATCGAGGTCCACAAGCTCACCACAAGCATCTCCTTTTTACTCTCCGTGCTTTCCAAGGAGAGGTAAACTG
>JAUYJZ010000062.1 GCA_030698465.1 bacterium
GTATTGCTCCATTGCTATTGCCCAAAAGTTCTCTTCCCCTGGAGTCCTCCACGCGCAGAATATCAGATGGGTACACCCGTTTCCCCTCTGTTGCAAAGACGCTGTAGCCAACTACCATGTCTAACAAATGAACCTCGCCTCCGCCCAAAACCAGGGAAGGGCCGTAGTTTGAGGGGTCCTGCAGCGTGGAAATACCAAACTCTTTCGCCCTTTTAATGCTGTCCTCAATGCCGGCGAGCTCCACGAGCACCTTCACAGAGGGCACGTTCAGGGATTGGGCCAGGGCCTGGCGCAAGGTGACTTCTCCCCGGAACTTTTCATCATAGTTTTGCGGGATATACTCCTCGCCCCCCCAAACTCCAAAGTTTGTTTCTTCATCCACCACCACCGTTGTATCGTCAGCCCCTTTTTCAAAAGCAACCGCATATACAAAGGGTTTGAAAGCAGACCCAGGCTGGCGCCCCTGAAGATATGTGGTGACATTCACCTTGGGGTCAAACAAACAGTCCTTCCCCGAAACACAGCCCGCGGGGGAGGGATCTCCGCCCCAGTTCTTGGATCCCACCATGGCGAGGATTTCTCCGGTGGAGGGGGCAAGGGCAATGAGCCCCGCGTTGTATGCGTTGAAAGATTCGTTTCGCTCTGAAAGAGAATCCACTGCATCCTCGGCCATCTTTTGTAGTTCCCAGTTCAAGGTAGTGAAGACTTTCAGCCCGTTTTCTCGCAAAAACTCCTCCCCATAGCGGGAAAGAAGGGAGTCTAGAACCGAAAGGACAAAGTGGGGAGCCTTAATACTGGTTCTGGATTCTGCGAAAACCAATTCTTTTTTCTTTGCTTCCTCAACTTCTTCTTTTGATGCAAGACCAAGCTCTGCCATCCTATCTAAGACAAAGTCCTTTCTCCCCAAAAGCTCGTCCTGGTAGTTGCCAAAGGGAGAATAATGGGTGGGAGCCTTAATCATTGCGGCCAGCGCAGCAGCCTCTTCAAGAGCGAGATCAAAAGGTGGCTTTTCAAAGTATGCTTGGGAGGCAGCTCCTACGCCGTAGGAATTTCCACCCCAAGGAACTTGGTTCAAATAGAACTCCATGATTTCTTGCTTTGAGTATTGACGTTCTAGCTCCAAGGTGAGAATGAGTTCTCGAACCTTTCTCCCCAGGGTTTTCTCGCGGCTCAAGAGTGCAGTTCGGGCCAGTTGCTGAGTGATGGTGGAGGCGCCCTGGGAAACCTCAAGCAAGCTTAGATTGCGCAATACCGCCCTGGCAATACCTCTAGGGTCTATACCAAGGTGGGAATAAAAGTTCTGGTCTTCTGCTGCAATAACTGCCAGGGGGAGATACGGAGAAATATTCTCTAGCGCGACAAATTCACGTTTCTCTTGTCCATGTACTTCATACAACAGCACTGTTCCTGTGCGGTCATAGATTTTGGTAGAGCGCGCAAACGAAACTTCGTTTAAATCTTCGGGTCGAGGGAGGTCTTTTGCGTAGTATAAAAAAATACCACCCCCTAGCAATAGCAGTACAAGGAATGCAAAAAACGCCGCCTTCCCGAGGCGCAAGGGAAGGGAGCCTTCTTTCCGGTATGTTTTTTTGTAGTGGCGCCTTCTTGGCATTGCGATTCAGAGATTCAGGATATCATAAAAATAGGCCTTTCGCAACAGAAAAATGCAAGGTATAATGCAGAATTCCATGCAAAAGCAATCTATAAAAGAAGTATTAACCAAGCGAGTAGCAGAGATTCTTCCCGCCCCAAAAGGGCTTGCAGACCTCATGAAAAAGCGGAAGATTCGTCTCTATCTTGGCATTGATCCAACCGGAACAATGCTCCACCTTGGTCACGCAGTAGTTCTGCGAAAGCTTAGGCAGTTCCAGGATCTTTCGCACGAGGTCATATTGCTTTTTGGCACGCTCACGGCGCAGATTGGAGATCCCTCAGGAAGAGACAAAATGCGAGAACCCCTTTCGTCCCGGCAAATTGTTGCGAACATGCGAGATTACAAGACTCAGGCCTCGCAGATTTTAGATATAGGAAAAGCGCGGATGAAGAAAAACGACGAGTGGCTGGGGAAATTGAATCTGGAAGATATCTTAAAGCTTACATCGCGCGTTACCACCAGTCAGCTTCTGGAACGAGATATGTTCCAAGGGCGCATGAAACGGGGGCAAGAGATCTGGGTTCATGAACTCCTCTATCCATTGCTCCAAGGATATGACTCCGTTGCAATGGATGTGGATCTGGAAGTCGGAGGAACCGACCAAACATTTAATATGCTTATTGGACGACGATTGCAAAAGGCATATCGTAGCAAAGAAAAGTTTGTGCTGACTGTGCCCCTGCTACTCGGGCTGGATGGGCGGAAAATGAGCAAATCTTTTGGGAACACAGTAAATATCGCAGATCCTCCAAGGGAAATGTATGGTAAGTTAATGACCCTTAGAGACGAGCTCGTCCCCCAGTATTTTGAGTTGTGCAGCGATGTTGTGGAGAAAGAAGTCGCGGTCCTCAAGAAAAAGCTCTCCCCAAGGGATTTTAAGGCGCGGCTGGCAAAAGAGGTTGTCACCTTGTACCACGGAGCAAAGAAAGCAAGGGTGGCCGAGCAGGAATTCATTTCCATTTTTCAGAAAAAACAGCAGCCTTCTTATATGAAAGAAGTGGAGGGGTTGCGAGGGGAGATGCCTCTTGTGGATATTTTAGTGAAAGCAATGCTTGCTTCTTCCAAATCCGAGGCGCGGCGCCTGATTCAACAAGGAGGAGTAAGGATTGATGGTAATGTGCAGAAAAAAGAAAACAGCTCGGTTGAGCTGCGGGCAAGGTCTGTGATTCAGGTTGGCAAGCGGAGATTTATTCGTGTTGCCTGACAGCGACAAAAAGCCCTGGAAATTCCAGGGCTTTTTGTGTTAGTTAGCCTCTTGTCCTTCGGCTGGCGCAGGAGTCTCCTCCTCGCTGGGGGTACCTTCTTCTGAAGGCGTTTCCTCAGCAGGAGAAGCTTCCTCGTCACCATCCAACAGGGTGGCAGAAGCTGTGGTTTCCTCAGTAGAAGGAGTCTCCTCTTCGGTCTTCTCCTCCTCTCCGTCCAAGACGGTCGAAGCTAATTTGGTTTCGTCTGTAATCATTTTTTTCGGTTTCCGTCCTAATTCTTATTAAAAGGGGTATGGCCCCTAATGAAAACGGTCCGACCTTTCGCGTGACCTGACAACCATTATATGCTATTTTGTTTCCCTTGTCAACCCTTCACCATGGAAACTATGGTGAAGGGTCAAGATGGAGGCGGCAATGGCAAGGGCAAGAGCGTCAGCCGCGTCATCTGGGCGGGGGAGAGCCTCTAATCCTAGGATTCGCTGTACCATGCGCTGGACCTGCAGCTTTTCCGCCTTCCCATACCCGGTTACCGCCATTTTGGCCTGCTGAGGAGCAAGTTCTTGTAACAGGATCTTGTGTTTTGCAGCAAGTAAAAGTATAACGCCCCGGGCTTCAGATACTGGGAGAGCGGTCTTGGCGTTTTTAAAAAAATACAGGCGCTCAACACATAAAAGTTCTGGCTTATGTTTTTTAAATAACCGATTGAGTCCCCTCTCTAACAACAAAAGGCGCTCGTGGTTCGGAGTGTTTTTTGGAGTGGTGATGGTACCGTGCTCAACCCAGAGAATCCCGGAACCCTTCCGTAAAGAACGCGAAACTGTTTTTATAACCCCATATCCTGTAATGGCGGTTCCAGGATCAATACCTAAAATAATCATTAGTCCTTGGTGTTAGTGTAGATTCCCTGCACCGCCTCACTTTCATCTAGGGCAGCAAAGAACCGTTCTGTTGCTGCTTGGTCTTGTTCGGAAACGACGACGCGTTCTTTGGGGATCCACTCCAGGGAAATGGATTCCACCAAAACGCCCCGCTCTTCGAGCGCCTTTTTGAGCTGTTCTGTCGCAGTGGGGTTTGTGTAAACTTCAAGGGTGCCGTCGTTCCTCCAGTAGAGATCTTCGGCTCCAGCCTCAATACAAAGAAGTTCTAGGTCTTCCTTTGGTTTATTTCCTGCAGAGAGAATAAGAGTTCCTTTTCGTTCAAACATCCAGCGCACAGCCCCCTCGCCGGCAAGCTTCCCCTGGGTTTTTTCAAAGGCCTGTTTCACTTCTCCCAAGGTTCTGTTTATATTATCGGTAATGCCCTCTACTAAAACAGCAATGCCACCGGGGCCGTATCCTTCAAAGAGTACTTCCTGCAAGGCAGCTCCCTTTTCTTCTCCGGTCCCTCTTTTGATGGCTCGCTCAATATTTGCCATGGGCATATTAAAAGAACGCGCACGCTCAATTGCCATGCGAAGCCTTGGGTTGGCAGTCGGATCCCCTCCTCCTTTTGCGGAAAGCGCAATCTCACCTGCCATTTTGGAGAATATTTTTGAGCGTTGGGCGTCAGCTGCGTCCTTGGTGCTCTTTACGGTTTTGGCGTGACTGTGTCCGCTCATAGTTTATAATAAATCTTTTTGAGTTGGCGTAATGCCGAGATGCTGATATGCCTTCTTGGTGGCAATTCTTCCTCTGGGGGTGCGCTCTAAAAATCCCAGCTGGAGAAGGTAGGGCTCGTATACATCCAGAATGGTTTCTTGTTCTTCAGCTACCATGGCAGCCAAGGCTTGAATTCCAACTGGCCCCCCCGAGAATTTCTGAATAATGGCCAAGAGAATTTTCCGGTCATCTGGTTCCAGCCCGAGATTGTCAATCTCGAGAAACTGAAAGGTTTGCTCAACAACCCCCTTGTCAACCAAAGGGGTTTCCTCAATGGTTGCGACATCTCTAACGCGCTTGAGTATTCTATTTGCCACGCGAGGGGTAAAGCGCGAACGCTCTGCGATGGCGGTCTTTGCCTCTGGGGTGAGTTGTACCTGCAAGATGGCTGAAGAGCGCTCCACGATTTTTTCAATATCCTTTTGCTCATAGAAGTTTAGCTGGAAAATTGCTCCGAAACGATTTCGAAAAGGAGAGGGGAGTTGCGCCATCTTTGTGGTGGCCCCAATTAAGGTAAAGTGCGGTAGCTGTAGCTCCATGGTTCGTGCCATTGGCCCTTTTCCCAGGACCAAATGGAGTTTGTAGTCCTCCATGGCAGAGTAGAGCATTTCCAAGATTGTTCTTGGCAGGCGATGGCACTCGTCAACGAATAGCACCTCCCCGTCCTGAAGATTGGAAAGGAGGGAAGCTATGTCTCCTGCCCGTTCCAAAGACGTTCCCGAGCACGAGGTTATGGGAGCCCCCATTTCCCGCGCCACCACCTGCGCCAAAGAGGTTTTGCCTAGGCCCGAATTCCCATAGAACAAGAGGTGTTCTAAGCCCTCCCCACGCTTTTTTGCTGCGTCGATAATAACCCGAAGCTGCGCCTTGAGCTTTTCTTGGCCGATATACTCTGACCAAGCCTGGGGCCTAAGGGTTTGTTCCAGGAATTTTTCATCTTCTTGTTTTTTCATATCTCTTGACCCTTCACCATGGAGACCATGATGAAGGGTTGACAGCCATACCATTATATACTATACTATATGACTAGAATGCCAATTCAGCTGGGGACCTGGAGTTATCCGTCTTGGAGGGTGGCTCGGGTCATGCTGAGCCATACCCCGGGGTAATTTCACATTTGCGTTCCAAACACCAAATGGTCCCCAGCTGAGATGACATTCACACAGTTTCCCCCGACCCCCCTTCTTTTAACACCCTTCGGTTTTTAATATTTTTCCACCACGGGGGCAACTGAAAATTTGCAACTACAAATTTTCTGGTGTTCACTCAGCAGTTACGCGCTCCACTTCCTGGAGCGTTGTTGTTTTTTCCAGTACCTTCAGCAGTCCATCTTGGTACATAGTAACCATCCCTTGTTTTACAGCAAAGGAGCGAAGCTGTGCAATGGAAGGGGCCGTGGTCAAAAAGGTTTCCAGGGCATCATCTGCCACGATTGCCTCAAAGATGCCAATCCTGCCTTTATACCCAGTAGTGCTGCATTCTTTGCACCCCTTTGGGTCTGGCAGCTCCAGAACAGCAGGGATTTTGGGTTTCAGTCCCTTTGGGAGATCCCCCAGTCCCTTTATGATACGAGCATATTCTTCTGGAGTAGCTTTTCTGTTCTTACTGCATGTCCCGCATACCTTGCGGATTAAGCGCTGGGCGATGATAAGATTGAGGGCCGAGGAAACATTTGCGGGGGCTTCCCCCAAAGACAGAAGCCTGGAGATGGTGCCAGCGGCATCATTTGCGTGCAGGGTGGAGAAGACCAGATGCCCGGTAAGAGATGCCTGAATGGCAATGGCAGCGGTTTCCTGGTCCCGAATTTCACCCACCAAGATGACATCGGGGTCCTGACGTACAATGGCGCGGAGTCCGGAAGCAAAGGAATATTCTTTTCCCGCCACCTGAGTTTGAGAGATGCCTTTTAAGTGATACTCAATGGGGTCCTCGATGGTGATGATTTTAATCTCAGGGTTTTGGATTTCCTGCAAGAATGCATACAAGGTGGTAGTTTTCCCTGAGCCAGTGGGGCCGGTCACCAGAATCATACCATTGGGCTTCTTGATTTCCTTTTGAGACAGAGAGAGCAGGTCTTTTCTCAGCCCCAGGTCTTTCATGGTTTTTAAGCTCTGAGGATTGAGGATGCGCAGCACTAAGGATTCCCCGTGCTCAGACGGAAGAGAAGAAACCCTGGTCTCAAGGGGCAGGGCGTCCTGTAAAAAAAAGGTAAACCTTCCGTCTTGGGGACGTCCAGAAACGTTAAGCTTAATCCCAGACAAGAGTTTGATTCGAGAAAGCAGGGTTTCGTAGGTTTTTGAAGAGAGTTGGGCCACGTCGTGCAGCATGCCGTCAATTCTTGCCCGGAGCTTTGCCCCTTCTTCCTGCGCCTCCAAGTGCAGGTCAGAAGCCTCCAGAAAGGCAGCTGAGGCCAAGAGAGCCATGACAAGCTTGGTGGTGTCCGCCGTCTCCCAGGAAGGGAGGTTTTTCGCCACATCCCCAAGATTTCTTACCTCTTTTTGGAGCTCTTGAGCTAACTCTTTTGAAAGAGAAATTTCTCCGGTAATCTTTTGTCGCCTTTCCGCAAGAGGACTCATAGGGTTGCCTTGAGGGTTTCCCGCAGAGAGGGAAGAGGCTCCTGAGCCGCAAACAACACCCAGTTTCCTTTTTCTGTTCCTTTGTTGCGTGTTTTTACCTTCTCTCTAACCTCAGGCCTTTTGCTCCATAAGAGTCCCTGGCCGCCTTTTGCTGTTTCAAAAAGTATGAGCAAAGAAGAGTTTTCTGCCCCACACTGTTTTAGTTCTTCCACAGATCCTTTTAGGGCAAGCGGAGTTGCTTTGCATTCAGTAAAGTCCTGCCGCCTCAGTGAGGTGATGTAGAGGTCTGAGTTGGGTTTGTATTCAACGTTGGAGATGAGTTTTTGGGAAAGGGCCCCGAGGGGGGTAGTGATTGAGGAGAGCAACTTGTGCTCTGCTTTTCCATCTTCTACAATGATGTTGACTTCAGCCTCTTTTTTTAGGCTGAAATAGAGAGTAAGGTCCTGCTCCTCTTTTTCGTATCGGATTCCTGAAATCCAGGGAGCGAGCCCTTTGAGCTTTACCGCAAATGTTTTCTTTTGCTGCTCCATATGTATTTTGAACCTATCTTTTTTTCATGAAAAAGTCAATCCATTCGACATACTCAGGATTGATCCTGAATAACATTGAAGGGTCAATTCAAACTCATTCTGCTCCAGAGACCAAACGCGTTGCAAAAGAACTTGGCACTGCCATTCTTGAAAGCCCGAAAAGAAAAGGAGCTGTGGTTTTTGCATTGAAAGGAGAGTTGGGAGCTGGAAAGACTTCATTTGTTCAGGGACTTGCAAAAGGATTGGGGGTTAAGGAGAATGTCTTGAGCCCCACTTTTTTAATTGTGAAATCCTACAAACTTCGGGCAAAAAACTACAAGCTCCTGTATCATATTGACTGCTATCGATTGAAAACATCAAAAGAACTGTTGCAGCTTGAGTGGAAGGAAATTGTGGGGGATCCAAATAACATCGTGGCAGTAGAGTGGGCAGACCGAGTGAAGCCCATCATCCCCAAAGACGCCCTTTGGATATCCTTTTCTTATGGTGAAGAAGACACAAGGGCGATTCGTTTCAGATAGATTTTGAGGTAAGATGAAAATATGTCAACCTTCGGTTTTTAATATTTTTCCACCACGGGGTGATTTCAAACTTTGTTTATGAAGAAAAAACGCCTTTTGATTATTGACGCAAATTCTCTCATCCACCGGGCCTTCCATGCCTTGCCCCCCTTGTCTACCTCAAAAGGGGAGATGGTTAATGCGGTGTACGGGTTTTTGCTTGCTTTTTTCAAGGCCATCAATGAATTCCATCCAGAGTATATTGCGGCCGCCTTTGACGTTGGAGCCCCGACCCAAAGGGAAAAGAAGTTCAAGGCGTACAAGGCAAAAAGAGAAAAAGCTCCAGATGAGCTGTATTCGCAGATTCCCAAGGTAAAAGAAGTGCTGGGTGCCTTTCATGTTCCCGTGTTTGAAAAAGAGGGGTTTGAAGCAGATGACCTCATTGGTACTGTCGCAAAGCTAGTTGCAAAGAGACAAGTGGTTCCCGGTGTAGAAACAATCATTCTCTCTGGAGACATGGATCTGCTTCAGTTGGTGGATAAGAGCACGAAGGTGTACACCATGCGAAAAGGTATTCAAGATTCCGTGTTGTTTGATGAAAAAAAAGTGAACGAGCGTTTCGGGGTCGGCCCCTCCCTGGTTGCAGATTGGAAAGGGCTGCGAGGGGACCCTTCAGACAACATCCCTGGGGTAGCCGGGGTTGGGGAGAAGACCGCAACCCAGCTTCTTTCCTCTTTTGGTTCTTTGGAATCCTTGTATGCAGAACTGGAAAGCAACAAAGAATTAAAAGGGGTTTCCCCAAGGCTCAGGGAAACTCTGCTGAAAGAAAAAGACATCGCATTGCTTTCAAAAGAACTCGCAACCATTGATACTGCAGTTTCCGTGGGTTTTCGTTTACCAGACCTTGCGTGGAAGGGGTTTAACAAGAAGGAAGCCGAAGATGTTTTAAAGAGTTTTGAATTTCGCACCCTGGCCTCGCGTATTCCAGACTTTTCTGGGAAGGAAGAAGAACCAAAAGAAGAAAAAGACCATACGGCAGAAAAGATAGAGCACCTTTTCAAAGAAGGGGTTCTATCAGAAAAGATATATGAACTGGAACTCGCCCTGTCCCCGGTCTTAAGAACAATGGAGGATACCGGAATACAGATTGATGAGAAGTTCTTTGCAAAGCTTGGAGCGGAACTGAAAAAGAATCTAAAGCGCTTGGAGCTAAGTATCATCAAGAAAGCGGGAGCAACTTTTAACGTGGGGTCTCCAAAGCAACTCTCTGAAGTTCTATTTGAAAAGCTCAACCTTTCTTTTAAGGGACTGCATAAAACTCCTGGAGGAGTGGTGTCTACGGCTTCCCCGGAACTGGAAAAGATACGGGATGTACACCCCATCATCCCAGAAATCCTGGGATATCGGGAATTTGCAAAACTGCAGAATACGTATGTTCTTCCCTTGCCAAAGCTGGCTGACAAAGAAGGAAGGGTGCATACGCACTTTGATCAGCTTGGGGCTGCCACCGGAAGATTATCTTCCTTTGCCCCAAACCTGCAGAATGTCCCCTTGCAGGGGGAGTGGGGCGAGAAGATACGCCATGGGTTTGTGGCAAAAAAAGGGTTTTCTCTGCTTTCTTGTGACTACTCTCAAGTGGAACTTCGTATTGCCTCCCACATTGCAGGAGAAGAGAAGATGCAGAATATCTTTCGCCAAGGGAGGGACATTCATCGGGAAACGGCCTCCGTGGTATTCGGTGTTTCAGATAAAGAGGTCACCCCCCAGATGAGATTCCGAGCAAAGGCACTGAACTTCGGCATTCTCTATGGCATGGGAGCCAGGGGATTTGCTCAATCAGCCGGTGTTTCCTTTGAGGAGGCGCAAGATTTCATTGAAAACTATTTTCTTCAGTTTCCCCATATTGCCCAATATATGGAAGATACTGTCTCTTTTGTGAGAGAATATGGGTATGCCGAAACACTGTTTGGAAGGAAGCGCTATTTGCCAGACATCAATTCTACTACCCCACATATTAAAGCGGCAGCAGAACGAGTTGCCATTAACCATCCCATCCAGGGATGTCTTCCCTGGGAGACAAAAATTCTTACTTCAGGTGGCTATATCCCAATAGGAGAACTTTATGGAATAAAAAAACAGAGACCACCTTTTGTTTGGGATGGAGTCGAATGGCGTCCCTATAAAGTCTTAAATAGGGGGAAGGCACAGCTTGCAGAAATTATATTCTCAAACGGGCAGGTTTTTCGATGTGATACACGGCATCAGGTGCTGACAGTTCAAAAGGATGGGTATACATGGAAACATTTTTCTGAGCTTAATCCCAAAACAAGAGTATGCTTTAGTCTGCCTTCTGTGCATGAGTTCCCCCAGCGGAGCGATACATTCTCATATATTTCGAAAGCTCATAATGGACGGGCCCTTGCTTTAACTCCTACAAGCGCACTTTGGTACTGGCTCGGTTATTATATTGGTGATGGCCATCTCTATAAACAATGGGACAGAGGGTGGCAATATGGCCTAGAGTATTTTTTTGGAGACCACGAAACGAAAAAAAGAAAGCAATGCGTTGAATTTTTTGCCTCTTTTGGACTTCGTCCGCGTGAGAGATCCAGTATTCATCGTCCTCATAAGAAGATCTCAAGGCGTCATTCGGTTATCATTAGTTCTAAGGGCCTCGGCATCCTTTTTGAAAAGTTTGGATTTCCTGCTAACGTAACAGCCCAGACGAAGCGGCTTTCCCCGAGAGTTTTTACTGAGACGTACGAGAATCGCAGTGCGTTTATCAAAGGAATTATGGAGTCTGATGGCGGTATGGGGCACAAAAAAGAAATAGTTCCCAATATACATCTTTGCCAACGAGAACTCCTTCAAGACATTCAGCTTTTACTTCGTACGCTTGGAGTGGCGAGCAAGATTTATGGCCCTTATACTTTCCAGGAGAAGGTTTCTTTCCGCCTAGACATACATCGGAATATGCTAGCAAAAATTTTAGGGGATTCCGATATTTCAGTATACCAACGATCGCTGAAGAATCTTACACCAAGTTTTCTTATACAAGAACTGGTTTTACAAACAGCACGAAATGATGTGCGTCCAGCGACGCGTTCGGAAGCAGTACTTTTGAGTCGATGGAAGCACGGCGGCTCCTCCTCGCTTCTCTACCTTCAGGATTGGCTTGAGCGTCACATGTTGTCTCTTAGTCAACCCCTTTATGATTACAACGAAATTGTAGAGGTTAAAAAACTCCCAGAAGTAGAAACAACTTATACATTAACGGTGCCAGGGAGCCATCGATTTGACAGCGAAGGCGTTATATCAAAAAATACCGCAGCTGACATTACAAAGATGGCGATGGTCAAAATTGCAAAGACCCCAAGCCTCCAGCAAGAGAACTGCCGTATGCTCTTACAGATTCACGATGAATTGTTGTTCGAGGTTGCAGATGATATAGTGGAAAAACGGGCGAAAGAAATTGAGGTGCTCATGAAAAACATTGTTTCTCTAAAGGTTCCCCTGGAGGTAAAGACGGCCTCGGGGAAGGACTGGGGAACCTTAAAAGTTATTCCATGAACCCCGTACTGAAAATTAGACCGTGCTGTCTCTCGCAAAAACACAACATTCAACCCATTATGCAATCTTCAAACAAAACACCAACAATGGTCGCATGTATCGCACGTCAAGAGAAGTCTAATTTCTAGTACCGGGGTGAAATTTTCTATTCAAGTTGCGGTAATTCTTATTGTTGGCCTGTTGTTTTTGGCTTCCTTGATTTCCGTGTACTTTGCCTTGGGGAGTCAACAGACCATGCCCTTGACCCTGGTAGCGTCAGCCAACATTGTGGCGGTTATCCTCCTAACCTTCTTGATTACCCGGGGCATCATGCAGCCCCTCCGGCACATCCGGGAAATCATGAAGCAGGTGGGAGGGGGAAACCTAAACAAACGCATTGAGTTGAAAGCAACCAAGGAGATGGAAGAAGTGGGGGAGGCTTTCAATAACATGATTTTTAAATTGCACAACGCGAGAAAAGAAATTGAGGATGCCAACAAGATTTTAGAGCGTAGGGTTACAGAGCGTACCCAACAG
>JAUYJZ010000065.1 GCA_030698465.1 bacterium
AGATATCATCATCCTCACGCAGGGGAATAAAGTCCCGGCTGACGCAAGGATTCTTGAATCCTTTGAATTAAAGATTAATGAGGCAGTACTCACCGGAGAGTGGATTGCTTCCGCAAAAAAAGAGACGATTCTGGAGAAAAAAACACCTTTGGCCAATCGGGATAACATGGCATACATGGGCAGCATTGTGGAAGGTGGAAATGGAAGAGCGATGGTGGTTGCGACTGCTCAAGAAACTGAGTTGGGAAAAATCTCAAAGCTCCTCTCTGAAGTTACAGAAGAAAAAACCCCGTATCAAAGAAAGCTCACTCGCTTCTCTTGGATTATTGGCGTCCTCATTGCCTTTCTGGCCTCTTTCATCTTTGCTGAAGGGGTTCTCACTGGCGGCAACTTAGTAGAAATGTTCACCATTGCAGTTGCCGTTGCGGTAGCAGCCATCCCTGAAGGGCTCCCGGTGGCTATGACTGTAATCTTGGCAATTGGAATGCAGCGTATCCTGGCTACAAAGGGTCTGGTGAGGCATCTCACCTCAGCTGAAACCCTGGGGTCAACCTCTATTATTGCAACGGACAAAACCTTAACCCTAACAGAAGGCAGAATGAGGGTAGAAGAAGTGGTACCTTTGCAAAGAGGGAAGCGCGAAGAGGTCTTAATTGCCGCAGCCTTGGCAAACGAGGCCTTTGTAGAAAATCCGGGAGCAACGCTAGAAAAACCCATACTAAGAGGACGACCCACAGACAAAGCCTTGCTTGAAGCTGCCATGGAGGCTGGCATCTCAAAAGGAGAAATTGAAAAACATTCGCCCTCGTTATTCCGCATTCCCTTTAACTCAGAACAAAAGTATGTGGCCTCCTTTCATAGAGAAGTGGAAGGTATGAAACTCTATGTATCAGGAGCCCCAGAAAAAATTCTGGAACTTTCCCTCCTTTCAGAGGGTGAGCAGATACAGGCAGAAAAGAAATTAGAAGAACTGACCTCTCGAGGCCTGCGCGTGGTGGGGCTTGCTCAAAAAACTATTGCAAATCATAAAAGCTTAACTCAAAAAAAGGAACACCTCAGAGAAAAAATCAAAGAACTCACTTTTCTTGGCTTTATCGCTTTAAAAGATCCTATTCGCAAGGGGGCAAAAGAAGCAGTACGGCTTGCAAAAGACGCTGGATTAAAGATCATTATCGCAACCGGCGACCATCTCTTAACCGCAAAGGCCGTGGCAAAAGAGCTTGGATTGGCAACCAGGAAAGAGAATCTTTTGGAGGGAAAAGACTTAGACGAGCTTTCCGACACTGAACTTGATTCGCGCCTTTCTCACATCACGGTGTTCGCCCGAGTAGAACCTATCCACAAACTCCGTATCATTGAGGCCTGGCAAAGAAGAGGGCAAATTATTGCCATGACTGGAGACGGCGTGAACGATGCTCCCGCCTTAAAAAAAGCTGACATCGGCATTGCCTTGGGCTCTGGAACGGATGTCGCAAAAGAGGCCTCAGATCTCATTCTTTTGCAAGACAACTTTGCCATTATCCCTCAAGCCATTCGTGAAGGAAGGGTTATTATAGATAACATCAGGAAAGTCATCACCTATCTCGTATCGGGTTCTTTTACCGAAACCATTCTTATTGGAACCAGCCTTATCCTGGGTCTCCCATTACCCTTAACTGCTCTGCAGATTTTGTGGATTAACCTGGTGGAAGACGGGCTTCCCGGTATGGCCTTAACCACAGAGAAGCCCGAAGGTGACGTCATGGAGAGACCTCCTGCAAAAAAGAATTCTCCACTCCTCACCCAAGAAATGAAGGTTATCATATTCGTTATCAGTATCATCACGGATCTTTTCTTGTTCGGGCTCTTTTTGTGGCTGCTGCAAACCTCCTATACCTTGCAGCACATTCAAACCTTCATCTTCGTGGGCTTGGGAATTGATTCTTTGTTCTATGTTTTCTCGGTCCGCAGCCTTAGAAAGAACATTTGGCATTACAACCCTTTTTCCAATCTCTGGGTTACAGGGTCCGTGCTTTTGGGTTTCCTTTTACTAGCCGCGGCCGTGTACCTGCCCTTCCTTCAGTTTCTTCTTCACACCTTTGCTTTGACCTTCTTTGATTGGAGTGTGCTTGTTGCCTTGGGATTGGCAAACGTATTCCTCATTGAACTGGTAAAGTGGTACTATATCAGGAAACAAAAGGCGAAATGATATTTCATATTCTCTTAGTTATCTTTTCCGCCCTACTTTTGTTCCGTGCTGCCAACTGGCTGGTGCAGGGTATCAGCAGGGTTGCCCAATACCTGCAATGGTCAGAGTTTGTCATTGCTTTTTTTGTTATGGCAATTGGAGGTTCCTTGCCAAACCTTTTTGTGGGACTCTCCTCTGTTGCTCACGGTATTCCAGAACTCTCCTTTGGGGATGTTGTGGGAAACAGCGTGGTCAACCTTACTTTGGTTGCGGCCTTGGCAGTACTCGTGGGGTCTGACCTATTAGCTGAAGGAAAACTGGTGCAAACCTCTGCTTTCCTCACCATTTCCATTGCCCTCCTGCCCCTGTTGCTCATTCTGGACGGAGTTCTGGGAAGAGGAGACGGAATTGCTTTAATCATTGTCTTTTTCGGGTATGCCGCCTGGATGTTCACAAAACGCAAATACTACCAACAAACCTTTGACGAAAACCATAAACCTCCGCTCAAGCATTTTAAGAACTTTCTCTTTGGGTTCTTTCAGATTATTCTCGGAGGAGTCCTTTTGCTGGCTGCGGCCGAGGGTATTGTGAGATCTGCTAACTTCTTTTCAAATGAGTTTTCTCTCCCCCTTGCCTTAATTGGTATTCTTGGGCTTGGTTTAACGTCTGCACTCCCAGAACTCTACTTTGCAGTTGCCGCAGCAAGAAGAGGAAAGAGCTGGGTTATCTTGGGAGAATTGATGGGTTCGGTCATTGTTCTTACAACCCTGGTGCTTGGCATTGTTGCCTTTCTACAACCCATTGTGATTGAGGACTTTTCTCCCTTTGCCTTTGCCAGATTTTTCATGATTCTCGCCGCCTTCCTCTTTTTGATCTTTGTTCGCACAGGAAGAAAGATAACCAAGAAGGAAGCTTTTGTCCTCATTTTGCTCTATCTTGTCTTTGTTGCCGTGGAAATCTTCACTAAAGCCTGGTGCGATCCTGCCTCAAGCTTCTGTTTGAAGTAAGGGGATGGTATAATAGGGGTATGACAACCACATTACTCTCAATTATTATTATTCTTTTGGTGGGAATTGCTGTGTTTTTGCTGTGGCAGCAAACCAAGAAAAGAGAGGATAGCCAAAGCTCCCTCATGCTGCAAAACCAGATTGCGGAATTGAACCGTACGATAGACCTAAAGCTTGGTGAATCAAGCAAGGCAATCCGTGAGCAATTCGGAGAATCAACCAAAATCATCCGCGAGATTACACAAGAACTCGTAAAAGTAGGGGAGGGGCAAAAGCAAGTAATGGGCGTCACAGACCAGTTAAAAAACCTGCAAGATATCTTGAAAAACCCAAAGCAGCGAGGGGTCCTTGGCGAATACTATCTTGAAACCGTATTGAAAAATGTCTTGCCGCCTGGGGCCTACCAAATGCAGTATTCTTTTAAAGACGGAAGCATTGTGGATGCCGTGGTCATTACCAAAGAAGGCATTATCCCTGTGGACTCCAAATTCTCTTTGGAAAACTATAACCGCATTCTTGAAGCATCCACACCAGCTGACAGAGAACGCTACGAAACTGCCTTCACCAACGATCTGAAGGCGCGGATTGATGAAACCGCAAAGTATATTAAACCCCAAGAGGGAACCCTGGGATTCGCCTTCATGTTCATACCCTCTGAAGCCGTGTACTATGACCTTTTAATTAACAAGGTTGGGACGGTAAAGACCAATACCGTGAACTTAATTGAGTACGCAGCAGGACAAAAAAAGGTTATGGTAGTTTCTCCCACAACTTTCCTGGCCTATCTCCAGACCGTGCTCCAGGGATTAAAGGCTCTTCAGATAGAAGAAACCGCAAAGATGATAGGGGAAAGGGTTCAGGCCTTGGGAAGACATATTGGGAGCTATGAGGCATACATGAAAAAGCTTGG
>JAUYJZ010000070.1 GCA_030698465.1 bacterium
ATATGCTTTCTCGTATTTTCAAGGAAGCTGGTTTCAATACTGCCTCTATGTCTTCTGTAAGGTTTCAAGTGAAAGACAAAGAGTGGAGAAACACCATGAAAATGACTATGCCGGGGCGTTTTGTCATTCAAAGGTTCTTGCGGCAGGCAAAGAATGCTGGGTGTACCCACGTGGTTTTAGAGGTGACGTCAGAAGGTATGCTTCAGCATCGACACCGGTTTATTCCTTTTCATACTGCGGTGTTTACCAATCTTTCTCCAGAACACATTGAACGGCATGGTTCTTTTGAAAATTACAAGCAAACAAAAGGGAAGCTTTTTTCTTTGGCAAAGAACGTGCATGTTATCAATATAGATGACGAACACGCAGAATACTTTCTTTCTTTTCTGGCAAAACAAACACACACCTATTCTATTTTTGGTCGAGGTAAAGGCGAGTTCAACATTGCAGGAGAGAACATACAAGAGAATAAAGGACTGCGATTTTCTGCGGGAGGTGTTGAGTTTCATCTCAGCCTTCTTGGTAGATTTAATATATACAATGCCCTAGCTGCGATTGCCGTGGCTAGGTCAGAAGGAATATCGTTTGAAGTATGCAAAAAGGCCCTGGAAAAGATGGAGGTGGTTCCAGGGCGCATGGAAGAGGTGATTTCTTCTCCTTTTCGGGTGGTGGTAGATTATGCTTTTACCCCCGCTGCCTTGGAAAAGGTATACCAAACACTGAAGTCGTCTTCTGGGAAGTTACTCTGCGTTTTGGGAGCAACTGGTGGAGGAAGAGACGCTTGGAAACGCCCCATCTTGGGGGAGATTGCTTCTGCAAACTGTGACACTGTTATTGTGACAGATGAAGATCCATATGAAGAAGATCCTGAGAAAATCATGGATGAGGTAATGGCAGGAGTAAAGGGAAAAGCAGAGAAGATTCTAGACAGAAGAGACGCCATTGCAAAGGCATTGAGCATGGGGCGAAAAGGAGACACCGTTGTTATCACCGGAAAAGGATCTGAAGATTCCATAGCAGTTAGGGGGGGCAAGAAAGTTCCCTGGGATGACAGAGAAGTGGTGAGAGAAGAGTGGACAAAACTCACAGAACATGGTACGCTTTGAAGGCATCATTATTTTTTTTCATGGCAAAACCTCTTTTTCCAAGGAGCACAAGAAAATACATTCGTTCTCAGAAAGCCCAAATTCGAAGGGAGGTTTTTGACACGGCAAAAAGGCAGGAAATGATAAAGAAACTCTTGGAAAGGTTTTTGCCAAAACAAAAAGAGGAGCAATTAGACCCTGGGCGCTCTACGACCCCCCGGAAGGGACTCCTCGGGGCACGCGCCCGCGAGAGACAAGCAGTTGTCTCTCGCCCCAAGAAGCGCAAAGAAGAGTTGGTGGCTGTTGTAAAAGAAAAATGAAGATTCAAGACATCTACGGCAAAGCGGTTGCAATGGGGATTGATGCGGATTTCCGCACCAACGAATATGTAGAGAAGCTTTTAGAGAGAAAAAAGGCGAAGTTTGAGAAACTCACTGATTCCCAAAAAGAAGAGTTTGACCAAGAGTCCTTAACCAATCCTTATTCTGATACTAGAGTTTTGCATGTTGCAGAGGAAAAAGAGATAACAAAGGTTCTTTGCGGCATTGACATTGAGCCAGCAGAAATCCTACTTGCAAAGCAACTGGGCGGTATTGATTTGGTTATCTCTCACCACCCCATGGGGCGAGCATTAGGAGACATGCATGAGGTAATGGAGCTGCAGGCAGATGTATTCCATCAGTACGGAGTTCCCATCAACGTTGGGGAGTGGCTTATGAAAGAGCGCATTTCTGAGGTAGCGCGAGGGTTTAACCCAAGAAACCTCTGGAAAACCATAGATGCCGCAAAACTTCTGGGCGTGAACCTTATGTGCCTCCACACGGCAGCCGATAACATTTCTGCTAAGGTGGTGCGGGAAAAGATCGAGGCCAGCAATCCAGAGCGCATCGAAGATCTTCTTGAAATATTAAAAGAGATACCAGAATATAAAGAAGCAATCGCTCGTGGCGTTGGTCCCAAGGTCTTTGCGGGCAGTCCAGAAAACCGATGTGGCAAGATTTTAGTGGATATGACAGGAGGCACAGAAGGTCCCCCGAAGATCTACGAAAAGATTGCTCAGGCTGGTATTGGCACCATAGTGGGCATGCACATATCAGAAGACCACAAGAAGGAAGCCGATGCCGCTAACATTAATGTGGTAATAGCTGGCCACATATCTTCTGATTCCATTGGAATGAATATTATTCTCGACGAGGCAGAAAAGCAGGGGGTAGAGGTTATTTCCTGCGGAGGACTCTTTCGCATCTCCCGGAATAAATGAACCTCTCCTGGAAAACGAGTTGCTTTCAGCAGTTTTCCAGGAGAGGCACAGGGTTTGCATTATTGCCGCTCGGGGACTCGCGGCGCGCAAACCCCTTTAAACCCAAGCAGTTGGGTTTTAAGCTCTCGTGGTTTAACGGATAGAACACGGGCCTCCGGAGCTCGTGATACAGGTTCGATTCCTGTCGAGAGCACAGGTGTGTTATACTAGAATATATGAAAAAGAAACTAACAAAAGCTAAAAAACCCACCAAAGTCGCCTCAACGGCGACCCGCCGAGGAGGCGGGAAGGTGGCGCCCAAGAAAAAAGTTGTTACAGAGAAGCCTCTTGGTAGGGTTTCCCACTATTTTGATAACATCAAGGTAGCTGCCATAAAGCTTGAGGCTCCCCTGAAAAAGGGAGATACCGTTCGCATTGAGGGAGGAACCACTGTGGTGAAGATGAAGATTGCTTCTATGCAAAAGGACCACAAACCGGTGCTTACAGCAAAGGCAAAGGATGAGATTGGGATTAAAGTTTCAAAGAAGGTCCGCGAGGGCTATCGGGTTTTCAAGGCATAGATGAACTATCCTTTTGTGTTGGCATTGTCCACCCTGGTGGGGACGATTATCGGAGCTGGGATTTTTGGCGTTCCCTATGTTGTGGCAAAGAGCGGGATTATCCCCGCCATTTTTTATTTCCTATTATTGGGAGGGGCGGTGATGCTGCTTCATTTGTTTTTTGGGGAGGTTGCCCTAAGGACAAAAGAGAAGCACCGTCTTATTGGATATTGTGAAACGTACCTTGGGAAACCAGGAAAGATTGCTGCCGTCTTTTCTACCTTGTTTGGCATTGTGGGGGCGTTGCTCGCCTATACCATCGTGGGAGGAAGCTTTTTGCATATCTTGTTCGGAGAGTTTTCCGGAATTTCTGCAACTTGGTTTTCCATTCTTTTTTGGGGACTCTTGTCTCTGTTTATCCTACGTGGCATTCAGTTCATAGCCAAAGCTGAGTTTCTCATGAACATTGCCTTGTTTGCAATTGTTTTTCTCATCTTTTTCTTTGCTGCTCCCCATATAAGAGTTGAGAACTTTTCTCTGGTTCATTTAGAACACTTCTTTTTGCCCTACGGTGTTATTCTGTTTGCCTTAGCAGGGTGGGCTGCCATACCCGAGATTGCCGACTTTTTCAAACGAGGCCATGAAAAAAAGAGTTTGGACAACCTCATTGTTTTAGCTTCCATCATCACCGTGGCGCTATACTTTTTCTTTGCCCTATTTGTGGTAGGCGTTTCAGGTGAAAACACTTCCCCGAATGCTCTCCAGGGCCTAGAAGGTTCTTTGGGCGGGGGGATTGTGCAGTTGGGTGCCTTGTTTGGCCTTGTTGCTATTGCTGCCTCCTTTTTGGTACTGGGCAACTATCTGAAAAACTCCCTGCGCTATGATTTTCACCTCCCGTACGCCCCGTCTGCCGCCATTGCCATTATCACACCCATGCTCCTGTTTCTTCTCGGCTTTCGGGAGTTTATTTCTGTTCTAGGTATTGTGGGGGTTGCAATGGGGATCGTTGAGGGAACCCTTATCGTATTGCTGTATAAGAAGGCACGGGCCTTTGGGGAGAGAACCCCGGAATACAGCCTGCGCCTACCAAAGCTCCTGCCCTACCTTGTCTTGGTTGTAGTGATGGGGGGCGGCCTTGCAGCATTACTCTTTTCCTACTTCCGTTAGAAAGCAAGGTTCTTATGACAGAGAACACACGGTTTCACCTCTTGATTTCAGGTAGAGTGCAAGGGGTTTTGTTTCGCCAACATGCAAGAGCTAAGGCTTTAGAGCTTGGCTTGACTGGTTGGGCAAAGAATCTGTTGGACAGCAAGGTTGAGATTGTGATTGAGGGAGAGAAAGCGAATATAGAGGAGTTTTTGAAGTGGGCAAAGCAGGGGCCACAACTGGCAAGGGTGGAGAATGTAGAAATTGGCAAAGAAGGATACACCGGAGAGTTTGAGGGCTTTGTTATACGTGAGTTTGGCTTTTGACAGCCATTTTGGTATAATAGAGGACGTATAGATGAGAAGAATTATTGGAAAAATACCAAGAAGACAGATTATGCAGGTAGCTCCTAAGGCATCCTTGGGGGCTCTGCCCATGCTCATTTCCTTTGAGCTTGGATTTGCCCTGCTTGCAGGATACTTTGCAGCGCATTATCTTGCGGGAGAAAAGACCTCAGAACGAGGGAGGATTCCTTCTTTGGTCTTTAACGTGGGAGATTGGAGATTCCACCTCCACCATTGGTTCTTGTTTTTGGGCATTTTTGTTGCAGCAGTCATAGCCAATTTCTTTATCATCGCCCCCTTTGTATTCTACGGGTTTTTGGGCGGAGTCATCGTGCAAGGACTTTCGCACTATGACGACTGGACCCGCATTGTGAGCAAACAGAAACACGCATGATTCTGCAAAGATTTATCCAGCGCTTCAGAAAAGGAGTGTATATTGGGGATTTTGTGTATGGGGCAAACGATGGCATTGTCACCACCTTTGCTGTAGTGGCAGGGGCTACTGGAGCAGCTCTCTCTCCCGGTATTGTTATTATCCTGGGGTTGGCAAACTTGTTTGCAGATGGATTTTCCATGGGAGCCCCCAATTTCTTGGCAATTCGTTCTGAAAAAGAAGGAGGACATTTTGGTAAGAGGGGTTTTGAAATGCTGCTGGTTGGTGGTGTTGCATCCGGACTTGCCTTTGTTATTGGATGGGGGGTAAAAACAATGTTTGGCATTGTGGTATAGCATGGAAACGATTATCTTTTTTGGATTCGGCGGAGGAGCGGTGCGGGGGCTGGTGGGCTTTTTAAAGCATAAGTATTCATACAAAGAGGTATCCTTTTCTTTCCCAAGCTTTCT